>NZ_JBFAJO010000008.1:0-173602 GCF_040655255.1 Kitasatospora sp. NPDC050463 | reverse complement strand
CGGACCTTCCGCGTTCGGACCACCTTCACCAGGCCGGCCCGTTCGAGCAGCCGTACGTGGTAGCTGGCGCCCGCCCGGGCCGCACCCGGCGGCCCGCACCCGGCGCCGGGGGGCGCCGGGGCACCGGCCAACCGGCCGGAGTGGCCAACCGGCCGAAGCCGCCGACCGGTCAACCGGCCTGCGGTGGAGGGCAGGTGAGGTCGTGGTCGGGGGCGCGGCCGGCGAGCAGGTAGGACTCGACCACCCGGCGGACGCAGCTGTCGGGCCCCGGGTACTGGCCGTGGTCGCCGTTGCCGGTGACCGTCACCAGCCGGGATCCGCGCAGCGCGCGATGGGCCGAGCGGGCGGCCTCGTAGTAGGTGGCCGGGTCGTGGACGGAGTTGAGCATCAGGGTGGGCGGCAGGCCCGCTCCGGTCACCCGCACCCGCACCCGGGGCGCGGACGGCGGCGGCCACGAGGCGCAGACGGCGGCGAAGGCCAGCGTTCGGGCGCCCGCCAGCGGCCGGCGGGCGGTGAACTCGGCGCCCCGCGCGACCCAGGTGTCCAGATCGCGGGTCCAGGGCGTGTCGTTGCAGGTCACCGCGAAGTACTCGGCGAGGAACTCCGGGCTCAGGTACTGGTCGAAGACCAGCCGCGCCGTCGCCCGGGCGGTCGGGCTCGCGCTGGGCCAGTCGTCCAGCGCGGTGAGGGCGGTGGCCAGCCCGGGGAAGCCGTCGCTCGCCCGGTAGACGGCCTGGATGGTCCCGTTGTCCAGCTGGTTGGGGCCGACGGTCAGGGAGCCGTCGACGAGCGGGCTGTCGTGCAGGGCCGCGCGCCGCTGCTCCCAGTGGGCCTTTGCCTCGGCGACGGTGACGCCGTAGTGGTACGTGCTGTCCCGGGCCGCGAGCCAGGGCAGGAAGTCCTCCTCGAAGCGACGCTGGAAGCTCATCGGCTGCCCCAGCTGGAACCGCTCCCAGCTGCCG
Organism: Kitasatospora sp. NPDC050463; assembly: GCF_040655255.1. Classification (NCBI taxonomy): domain Bacteria; kingdom Bacillati; phylum Actinomycetota; class Actinomycetes; order Kitasatosporales; family Streptomycetaceae; genus Kitasatospora; species Kitasatospora sp. NPDC050463. Next base: position 172,640 of record NZ_JBFAJO010000008.1, on the reverse strand, counting down.
TCGAAGCCGACGTTGCTGTCCAGGACCATCCGCTCGACCCGCCGCGGGAAGAGCGTCGCGTAGTAGGCGCCGATCATGGTGGCGTAGGACGGGCCGTAGTAGCTGATCCGCCGCTCGCCGAGCAGGGCGCGGAAGAGGTCGAGATCGCGGGCGGTCTGCTCGGTCGTCAGGTACGGCAGCAGGCCGCCACTGCGCTGCTCGCAGTCGGCGGCCAGTCGGCGGGAGTTGTCGATCACACGGGCGCGGTCGGCCGGGGAGTCGTCGCGGAAGTCTCCGGAGAAGAAGGCCCGGAACTCCTCGGGCGTCTGGCAGACCGCCCGGGTGCTGTGGCCGACCCCGCGCTGGTCGAAGCCCACCACGTCGTACGCGGCCCCGACGGCCGGTGCCGCGCGCACGAAGGTGTCCGGGCGCAGCAGCCCCGTGCCGCCGGGCCCGCCGGCGGCCATCAGCAGGGTGCCGCGTCGCTGCGCCGGGTCGCTCGCGCGATGGCGGGACACCGCGACGGACACGTCCGGGCCGCCGTCCGGGTGGTGCCAGTCGCGCGGGACGGCCATCGTGGCGCACTCCAGCGCGGGCGCCTCCGTGCAGGGCTGCCAGGCGAGTTGCTGCTGGGTGTAGCGGGAGGGGACGGCCGGCACGGTGGCGGCGGTCGCCGAGGCGGCGCCGGTGGTGGGCAGGGCGACGGCGGCGAGCAGCGCGGCCGCCACGGCGGCGAGCGGGGCCCGGCGCCGGCGGGTGCTGGACAGGGATGCGTTCACGTCGTCGATCCTGGCCGCCGGCGGCGGCGCGATCGATCCGGCACGCACCCCTTTCCGGGGTGGTGCGGGCGACACCCGCCGAACGGCGGGGCCTGAACGTGCGGGTGCCCGGTGCCGGGGCACCGGGCACTTCCCGAGCCGGGGTGACGGCGGGGCGGGTCAGTAGGCGACGGTGAAGCGGGTGCGGTGGTGGGCCGGGCGCTCGACCTCGTCGAGGAGGGCGACGGCGAGGTCTTCCATGGAGATCGCCGAGACGCCGGCCTCGTCGACCACGAGCTCGTCGCGGCCGAGACGGTAGCGGCCGGTGCGCTCACCGGGTTCGAGCAGCGCGGCGGGGCTGAGGTAGGCCCAGTCGACGTCGGTCGCGGCCCGGTGGAGGGCGAGCTGCTCGCCGCAGGCCAGGGCGATGGGGCGCCAGGCGGCCGGGAAGTCGGGGTCGTCGATGACGGTGGCGCCGTTGCCGCCGGGCAGGATGAGGCTGCCCGCGCCGCCGACGACGAGCAGCCGCACGTCCGTTCCGGCCAGGCCGGCCAGCAGGCCCTTGGTGGCCACCGCCAGTTCGGACTCGCTGCCGAGGGGCGGGCGGGTGGCACTGATCACGACGGACTGGCCGGCGGCGAGGCGGGCGACGTCCTCGGGGTTGCGGGCGTCGCCGGTGGCGATCACGGCGGCGGCCGGGAGCCTGTGCGGCCGGGACGGGTCGCGCAGGACGGCGGTGACCTCGTGGCCACGGGCGAGGGCCTCGGTCACGACCCGGCTGCCGACGTTGCCGGTCGCGCCGAAGACGGTGATGCGCATGGAACTCTCCAGTTTCTCGGATGGTGCTGACGACATGTGGCTTCTGCGGTGCGGGGGTACGGGGGTGCGAGGGGGCGGAGCGGTCAGGTCCGTACGGCGGACTGCTCGGCCGCGGCCACGGCCTCGGGCCCGGTGACCGGCGCCGGGGGTGTCGCGGGGCGGGGCCGCTGGGTCTGGGCGGCGACCAGCGAGCCGAGCACGATCACCGCGCCGAGCCCCTGGACGGGTGAGAGGTCCTGTCCGAGGACGAGCCAGCCGAGGGCGGTGGCCACCACCGGGCTGAGCAGTCCGAGGAAGGTGACGGAGGTCGGCGGCAGCGCACGGATGCCCCGGAACCAGAGCGCGTACGCCACGGCCGCGCCGATCAGGCCGAGGTAGCCGTAGCCGAGCAGGTTGTCGCCGGTGAGGTGGGAGGGCGGCGCGCCCTCCACGATCAGGGCGACGGGCACCAGCAGCAGACCGCCCGCGGTGAGCTGCCACCCGGTGGTGGCGAGCAGCGGGGCCGGCGAGGTCCAGCGCTTGGAGAGGACGACGCCGGTGGCCATCACGACCGCGCCGCCGAGCGCGGCCGCGACCCCGACGGCGTCGAGCTGGGCGTTGGCGCGCAGGACGAGCAGGCTGACGCCGACGATCCCGGCGATGCCGGAGAGGAGGGTGCGCAGCGAGAGCCGGTCGCCGAGCAACCCGGCCGAGAGCCCGGCGGCTATCAGCGGCTGGACAGCGCCGACGGTGGCCGCGACCCCGCCCGGCAGGCGGTAGGCGGCGATGAAGAGCAGGGCGAAGAACGCGCCGATGTTGAGCGCGCCCAGCACCAGTGAGCGCCACCACCAACTGCCCTTGGGCAGCCGGCGGGTGACGGCGATGAGCAGCAGTCCGGCGGGCAGGGCGCGGATCACCCCGGCGAGCAGCGGGCGGCCGGGCGGGAGCAGTTCGGTGGTGACGAGGTAGGTCGAGCCCCAGATGGCGGGGGCCAGGGCGGTCAGCAGCACGATTCCGAGTCGATTCCTTAGCACTAAGCCAATGTATCTCAGTACTAAGGCATCTAGAAAGGGTCGACGACACTCGGCCGTGTGATGTACCTCACTGCTAAGGCATCGCATAGGCTGGAGAGGTGGCAGATCACGTGGACCGGCTGGTGAAGCAGTGGGGCGCGGAGCGTCCCGACCTCGACGTTTCCCCGATGGAGGTGATCGGTCGGCTCAAACGGCTCACCCGCCTGGTGGAGGCCGAGCTCAAGCGGAACTTCGCCGCGCACGACCTGGACGCCCCGTCCTTCGACGTCCTCGCCACCCTGCGCCGCAGCGGTCCGCCCTACCGCCTCACTCCCACCGGGCTGATGCAGTCCGCGATGGTCACCTCCGGCGCCATCAGCCAGCGGCTCGACCGGCTGGAGGCCCGCGGCCTGGTCACCCGCACGGCCAGCGACTCCGACGGCCGCAGCCGGGAGGTCGCCCTCACCCCCGAGGGCTACGCCCTGGTCGACCGTGCGCTCCCCGACCACCTGGTGACCGAGCGCCGACTGCTGGCCGGCCTCGACGAGCCGCAGACGGAGGCCCTGGTCGACGCGCTGCGCACGCTCCTCGCCGCCCTCGGGGACAGTGCGGAGTAGCCCTGTCCGGCCCGTGGCGCCCGGGCCGTCCGGTCACGGGTTGACGCCCACCGCCTTGAAGAAGGTGTAGTGGAAGGTTCCGCCCTCCTCTCCCGCGCGGCGCAGGTCGGCGATGCCCCGGTCGAACGCGGCCGCCGTGGTGAGCCCGGCTGCGAGTGCGTCGGCGCGCACGGACTCGACCATCGCGATGAAGGTCCGCCGGGTGAACCCCTCGACCAACGCCGGGCGGCTGCCGTCCACGGAGACGGTGAGCGGGCGGACGGCGACGTCCCGGAAGCCCGCGCCCGCCAGCAGGGGGTGCAGGCGCCGGCCGAGCAGGGCGTCGCCGCCCGCGGCGGCCTGTAGGTGGACCAGCTGGCCCACGGTCGCCCGGCCGGCGGCGCTGTCCGGGTGGAAGAGGGTCGAACCGTGGTCCCCTTCGATCACCGTGATCGTGCCGCCCGGGCGCAGCACCCGCCGCAGCGCGGTCAGTGCGGCCGACGGGTCCGCCAGGTGCTCCAGTACGAAGCAGACGAAGAGATGGTCGAAGGAGGCGTCGGCGAAGGGCAGTTCGTGCAGGTCCCCGTGGTGCCACGTCACCCGCGCGTCGGGCGCCTGCGCGGCCACCCGGGCGCGGGCCTGGTCGAGCGAGTCGGCCGAGAGGTCGGCGGCCGTCAGCTCCGCCCCGGGGCTGGAGGCCAGCAGGTGGACGGTCTGCGCGCCGACGCCGCAGCCCGCCTCCAGGACCCGGCTGCCCGCCGGATAGGCCGTCCCGGCGTGCAGCAGCTCCGCGAGGGTGTCCGCCTGGTTGCCCAGCCGCCGGGCCTCGGCCGGCGAGTAGCCGTGCACGTAGCCGTGGTCGGAGGCGTTGTCGTCGTGCGCGTTGTCGGTGGCGTCGTGCGCACTCCCGGTGGTGGGGTACGCGCTCCCGGTGGTGCGGTGCGAGCTCCCGGCGGCGTGCGGGGGCCGGGTGCTCGCCGGTGCGGTGGTGGGCACTGCCGTCTCCGTGGCTTCGGCGGACTCGCCGGTGGCGGGAGCTTCCGTGGTCTTCGAGCTCGTCGTGGTCATGGCCCCAGCCTGGCCCGCACAATGGACCGGTGAACAGGTCCAAAGAGACGTCAACTCAGAGGTCCGTAACCGCCGGTGCGGACTTCCTGCAGCTCGCCGCCACTGACGCCCCGCCCGGCCGCCTCGCCCACTGGCTGGCCGACCGCCTGCGGGAGGCCGTCGCGGACGGTCGCCTCCCGGCGGGCAGCCGGCTGCCCGCCACCCGGGTACTGGCCGAGGAGTTGCGGATCTCCCGAGGGGTCGTCACCGAGGCCTACCGGCGCCTCATCGAGGAGGGCCGGCTCGCCGGGCGGGGGCGCGGCGGCACGGTGGTGCTCGACACACCCGTCCCGTCGCCGCCGTCCGGACCGTCCGCACCGCCCGTGCCGCCGGCCTCGGAACCCGCCCTGTTCGAGGCCGCCCCCGTGCCCGCCTCCTTCGACGCGCTGCGCGCCGCCCCCGCCCGGATCGACCTCTCGCCCGGCGTCCCCGACCTCGGCGCCTTCCCCCGCGCCGCCTGGCTCCGCGCCGAGCGCGCCGTCCTCGACGGGCTCGCCGCCCACGAGTTCGGCTACGGCGACCCCCGAGGCAACGCCGCGCTACGCCAGGCCGTCGCCCGGTGGTTGGCCCGCAACCGGGGCATCCGCGCCGACCCCGACGAGGTGCTGATCGTCGCCGGCGCCGCCCAGGCCCTCGCGCTGCTCGGCCAGGTGTTCGGCCGGGCAGACCTCACCGAGGTCGCCGTCGAGGACCCGGGTTCGCTCGGCACCCGGCAGCACCTCGGCCACTGGCTCCGCGCCACGCCGCCCGTCCCGGTCGACGCCGAGGGCATCCGGGTGGACGCCCTGCGCGCCACCGGTGCCCCGGCGGTGCTGCTCACCCCCGCTCACCAGTTCCCGTCCGGTGTGGTGCTGGGCGGCCGGCGCCGCCGCGAACTGCTGCACTGGGCCGGCGAGGGCGGGCTGGTGATCGAGGACGACTACGACGCCGAGCACCGCTACGACCGGCCGCCCGTACCGGCCCTGCGTGCCGTCCTCCCCGAGCAGGTCTGCTACATGGGCAGCGTCTCCAAGCTGCTGGCCCCCGCACTGCGGACGGGCTGGCTGCTCGTCCCACCCCGCTACCGCGAGGACGTCCTCGCGGCCAAGCGCTTCGCCGACCTCGGCAACGCCGTGCTGCCACAGCTCGTGCTGGCCCGGCTGATGGACTCCGGCGAGTTGGAGCGGCACCTGCGCCTGCTGCGCCCACGCCACCGGCGCCGCCGGGACGCGATGATCGCCGCGATCGGCGCGCACCTCCCGGGGGCCGTCGTGCACGGCGCGGCTGCCGGACTGCACCTGATGGTCACCTTCCCGGCCGGCCTCGGCTGCACCGACGCCGAACTCGCCACCGCGGCGCTCGCGCACGGCGTCAAGGTGCAGCCGCTCTCCTGGCACGCCCAGCAACCCCACCCGCCCGGGCTCGTCCTGGGCTACGCGGCCGGCACACCGGGCGAGATCGCGGACGGCGTCGCCGTCCTGGGCCGGCTGCTGCGGCCGTCGGGGTGAGCGGCTGGGCGGCCGGTCTCGTCCAGGGCCTCGTCCCCGTGGTCGGTCCGGTGGCGATGCGGCCTGGGCCGACCGGGGATCGACCGCGGACCGGGCGAGGACCTGCGCGTCGCGCCGGGTCGGGGTAGCGTGGCGCATCGGACGCGGCCGTCACCCGGTCGCGCCCGTCCGTCACCCGTCCGACGCCCGCCCGCTCGCACCCCGTTCTCGGGAGGCCCGATGCCGTCGCTCCGGCGGAGCGCCCACCTGGTACTTCCGGCGCTGCTGCTGACCGCGTCGGCCCTCGCGCCGGCCTGCTCGGCGCAGACCTCCCACCGGCCGCCGTCCGTGACGGAGAGGACGATGCCCATGGTCACCGTCCCCGACCCGCTCGACGGCCTGGACTCCCGGGTGCTCGCCGGCCGGCGGATCGTGTACTCCTACCCGGGCCCGGTCCCGTCACCCGCCGTGCTCCGGGCGATCCGCGAGGGCCGGGCGGCCGGCGTGATCCTGTTCGCCGAGAACGCTCCCGACCAGGCCCAGCTCCATGCGGCGGTCGCCCAGTTGCGGCAGGCGGCCGCCGAGGCGCCGGACCCTCGCCCGTTGCTGCTGATGACCGACCAGGAGGGCGGCCTGGTGCGCCGCCTGCCCGGCCCACCCGAACTCTCCGCCCGCCGCACCGGACTGGCGGCCGATCCGATCGCCGAGGCCGCCCGGTCGGGTGCCGACGCCGGCCGCACCCTCGCGGACGCCGGCCTGAACGTCAACCTCGCCCCCGTCCTCGACGTCTACGACGCCCCGGACAACTTCATCGACCATCACGAGCGTTCCTACGGCCAGGAGCCGGCGTTCGTGGCCCGGTTGGGCAGCGCCTTCCTCACCGCCCAGCAAGGCCTCGGCGTCGCCGCCACCGCGAAGCACTTCCCCGGCCTCGGCTCCGCCGCAGGCGGGCTGAACACGGACGAACGCGCCGTCACCCTCCCCGTCCCGCTCGCCGAGCTCCGTGCCCGCGGCGAGGAGCCCTACCGGGCCGCCATCGCCGCCGGTGTCCGCCTGGTCATGGCCTCCTGGGCCGTCTACCCCGCCCTCGACCCGGACCGCCCCGCCGGCTTCTCCCCGGCCGTGGTCCAGGGCGAACTCCGCGACCGGCTCGGCTTCCGGGGCGTCACCGTCACCGACGCCCTGGAAGCCGGCGCTCTCACCCCCTACGGCGATGCCGGCGCCCGGGCCGTGGCCGCCGCCGGGGCGGGCATGGACCTGCTGCTCTGCTCCGGCCGCGACGCCGAGCAGGGCGAGGCCGCCGCCGCGGCCCTCGCGACCGCGCTCGACACCGGCGGTCTCGACCGCGCGGCCTTCGTCGGCGCCGTCCACCGGATCGACGACCTCCGCGCCACGCTGAGCGGGAGTTGAGAGCCGGCGCGCGGGTCCGTGGCGACCACACCGGCGCCGAAGACCCGGCGCTCGTCGAGGCGGAATCCAGCCGTTCCCGGCCACGGGCAACCCCGGCAGTGGTACCAACGGGGCGGCGGAGAGCAGCAGTCAGAGCGGAGTGGGGCTCAGATTCAGCTCCCGGTGCGGAGGACGACGCCCAGCGACCCGATGCGCTGTACGAAGAAGCAGGTGGCGGCCTGGGTGAAGGTGGCGGTGCCGAGCACCTCCCACCGGTACCGCCTTGCGGCCGGGACCGGCGCCCCGGGAACGGCGGTGGCCGGACGGACCGGTGCCCGGGGCACCCCGGGTGCTCCGGTACTCCGGGTCGACGGTGGGCCCGTCACGGGCGCAGGTACAGTGCCGGATCGGGGTGGTCGACGAAGCCGAGTTCGCGGTAGAGCGGCTCGCCCTCGGGGGAGGCGTAGAGGTCCACCCGGGCCACCTCGCGCTCGCGGAACCAGTCGAGCAGGCCCCGCATGATCGCGCGGCTGTGGCCGCGCCGCCGGTACTCGGGGGCGGTGACCACACCGATGACCAACCCGACCCGGCCGTTGCGCAGATGGGGCCCGGGCAGCCGCTGCTCGACGGAGCCGATGCCGCAGGCGGCGAGGCCGTCCTCGCCGTCCACGACCAGGACCCGCAGGGTGTCCGAGGCCAGTCGGTCCGTCAGGGCCGCGGTGAGCGCGGTCCGCCACCCGTCGTTGGCGGCCGCCGGCTGGAAGTACTCCCCGCCGAGGGTCTCGAACAGGAGGGCCCGGAGACGGACCAGCTCCGTGATGTCGTGCTCCAATGCCTGTCGTACGTCGGGACGGTGTCGCGTGTGATGACTCATGCCGACCAGAGTGATGTCATGGTCTTATGCACCTCAACCCTTACGGCGAGGACGCCGTGAAGCTGGCCGCCGCTCTCGCCAACCACCGCCCGGAGAGCACCGGGGCCGAGTGCACCACGATCTTCGCCGACACCACCCGCACCGGGCGTCAGCGCTCCTGTTCCCAGCGCTGCGCCAACCGTGACGCGGTCCGTCGGCACCGCGCGACCCAGGCCGCCGGCCGCCCCCGGCGAGCGGGTGTCCGGCAGTAAGCAGCGGACAGCAGGAAGTTGGCGGGCACCACCTCGGGCGTCGGGCCGAGGCAGAGATCGCGCCATCGAAGATCGATTTCTGGTCTGTTCATCTTTTCCGGGGCAGATCGTCGCCCAGGCGTTCGAATCACCTGTCAGGGTAGAGGCATGCCACATGTGAAATGTCACATGTGAGGTACGACGATGTCTTGACGAAACGGAGAGTCCGATGAACCGATTCGCTCTGCTCGCTGCGGGGGTCGCCGGCGCGGCGACGCTGCTGGCCGTCCCGGCCCAGGCCGGTGCCGCCACCACGACCACCACCACGACCACCACCACCTGCGGCGCCTCCGGGCTGCAGGCGGGCCTGATGACCAAGGTCTGCGCCGAGGTCACCGGTGACAGCGTGCAGCTGTACGGGCAGGTCAGCCTGGCCGGTCCGCCGAGCCCGGGCGGTCCGGCCCCGGAGACCAAGGAGCTGCTGACCGGGCTCTCGGGCCAGGTCGTGGGCGGCGCTTCGCTCGGCTCGTCGAACGGGCGCACCCTGTTCACCGCCAGCACCGTGCAGGTCCGTGGCGTCGGTGGCACGGTGCCCTGCGGGTCCACCGTCCACGGCAGCTTCAGCGTGGCGTACTACCCGTGGAACCCGGCTCCGGTGACCGTGGACGTCGTCGTCGCCTGTTAGTCGCCGCGTTCTGGAGCGGTCGGGCCCGGGGGTGGTACGAACCCCCGGGCCCGACCCGTGTCCGGAGCCCGGTGGTGGTGTCCGGGACGATGACGACTTGAAGAATTCTTCATCTGCCATGATGATGCTTCCCGGCCCCGGCGGCCGACGGGACCACCCGCACCGTGCCGGGCGAGCACGGCCGCGCGGGGCGGCACCACCGAGCACCAGGGAGCGATCGGACGATGGCGGTCCCGCTGTACCAGGCCAAGGCGGAGTTCTTCCGCACCCTCGGGCACCCCGTCCGGATCCGGGTGCTGGAACTGCTCCAGGACGGGCCGCGACCGGTGCGCGAGCTGCTGGCCGCGATCGAGATCGAGCCGTCCAACCTCTCCCAGCAGCTCGCGGTGCTGCGTCGCACCCGGCTGGTCACGGCCACCCGCGAGGGCAACACCGTGGTGTACGCGCTGAGCACGCCGGACGTCGCCGAACTGCTGCGCGCCGCCCGGCGCATCCTCACCGACCTGATCACCGACCAGGGCGCGCTGCTCACGGAGCTGCGGGGGCCGGGCGCCCCCGACGGCCCCGGCCCCCGCGCCGAGCGGGTGAAGGGCGGATGAGCGCCGGCCGGCCGGCCGCCGCCCGGCAGTCCGATCACCCACCCGCCCCCCGACCGAAGGAGCACCCGGCCATGGCCAGCGGCACCAGCGACGAGAAGAGCAGGCGCAAGGCCATGCTGATCCGCGCGGGCATCTACATCTTCGCCACGCACCTGTTCGCCGGGTTCGTGCTCCTACTGTTCACCCTCGGCGACCGTCACTGAGGTAGCGGTGGCTGGTGCTGGTCCACGCGTAGACGCCGTCGACCAGCTCCCGGGTGCCGTCCAGGTACCAGCCGCCGGACGGGTGGCGACGCAGCAGGTGGCGGCGGAGCGCCGCGCTCTCCTCCCGCAGGCGCGCGACCCGGGCACGGACCGACAGCACCGCCTGGCGGCGGGTGCAGCCGCGCACGCGCTGGAGGGTCAGCACGGTGTTGAAGGCGGCGGCCGGCTGGCGCTCCTCCCGCTCCAGCGAGTACAGGTCGTTGATCAGCGTCGCGGTGTCGGCCGTGTGCGCGCGCAGGCGGTGGAGTTCGGGCTCGGCGTGCAGCCGGGCGGGCGCGTCGGCGTCGTGGACCCGTTCCAGTATGTTCATGAACGGGTAGAGGCAACTGGCATGGCGGCGCAGCCGCATCGCCGCGGCCAGGTCCGGGGAGGTGCCCCGGGACCGGTGGGCCGACTCGGCGAGGAAGGTGTCCAGGCAGGCCCGCCACTCGGCGGCGCTCCGCGCGCGCCAGGCCGGCGACATGCCGTCCTGCTGGCGCAGCCACAACTCCCGCCAGGTGTGGAGGAGTCGGTCGTCGTCGGGGGCGGCTGCGGGGTCGGCGCCGGTGAGGACGGCGAGCAGCGGGTCGACGACGGCGCGGGCCCGCTCCGGGTGGCGGCCGGGCGGCCCGTCGAAGCGGTCGTCGAGGATGGTGAACCAGCCCAGGACGTCGACGAGCAGGTCGAGTTCGGCGCCGCGGGCCCGGGGGTAGGCGTGGCCGATCAGCTCGGGGAGCGCGTAGGCCTGGTAACGCGGCAGGTCGGACGGGGTGAGCAGGCCGTGGCCGACCACCCAGGCGGCGTGCCGGGCGGTGGCCGCGCGCAGTTCGCCCGGCCGGCGCAGGCCGGTGGGGCCGGGCGGCCGGGCGGACGGGTCGGTGGGGGGAGCCGGCCGGGGGAGGGTCGTGATCCGGACACCCGGGAGCCGGGTGGTGGCACTGCCCGAGGTCGCCGCGCCGGCGCGCCGGCCCGGCCGTTCGAATCGCGCCTGGCGGCCCGGACGGTCCTGGCGGTCGGCGGGCCGCTCGGCCGGGTGGCGCGGTGGGCCGTCGCCGCGCGGGGCGAGGCGGACACGCAGGCCCTGGGCCTGGACGGTGGTCCAGACCACCTCGCGAGCCCGGGTCCCCGTCACCGCCGTCGGCCGCCAGCGGCGCAGGATCGCGGCGGCGGCCACGATCAGCTCCGCCCAGGCGAACGCCTCGCCGATGCACTTGTGCTTGCCCGCGCCGAACGGCAGGAACGCCTGCCGCCCGAGGGTCGCCGCCGCGCCGCCCTCGCGCCAGCGGCCCGGGTGGAATCGCAGCGGCTCCGGGTGGAGCAGCGGGTCGCGGTGCAGCGCGGTGAGGCTGTACAGCAGCTCGGTGCCGGCCGGGATGCGGTACCGGCCGAGTTCGACCGGTACGCGCGCCGTCCGCATCAGGAAGGCGTTCGGCGCGTGCAGCCGGACCACCTCCTGGGTGACGCTGCGGGTGTACGTGAGCCGGGCGAGTGCCTCGGGGGTGGGGACGGTGCCCGCCGGGAGGTGCTCGTCCAGCTCCGCCAGGACGCGGGCCTCCACCCGCGGGTGGCGCAGCAGCTCGTCGATCAGCCAGGTGAGCGTGGTGGAGACGGTCTCGGTGCCCGCGCCGAACATGGTGATCGCTTCGGAGCGCACGTCCGCCTCGGTGAGCGGCCGGCCGGTGGCGGGGTCGACGGCGGCGCGCAGCAGCGTGGGCAGGGTGCGGTCCGGGGCGCCGGAGGCCCGGCCGCCGCCTGCGGAACCGCCGAACGGACAGCCGCCCTCGGGTGAACCCCCGGACCGGGCACCGCCGTTGACGGCCTGGTCGACGACCTGGTTCAGCACCCGGACGGCGGCGTCGAAGCGCCGGTTGACCGGCAGCGGAAGCCGGGCGAGCGCCGGGTGCGGGTACAGCGACTGGACGATCTGGCCCTTCACCATGTCGGGCAGCGCCCGGTGGAAGGCGAGCGTGGCGTCCTCGCTCAGCCGGGCGTCGAACAGCGTGCGGGTGACGATCTCCAGCGCGAGGTGGTTCATCTCCTTGGCGACGTCCAGGACTTGGCCCGCCCGCCAGCTGCCGGCCCGCACCTCCGCGACCTGGTGCATCACCGCGAGGTACTCGCCCGTGCGCTCCGGGCCGAAGGCGGGCTGGATGATCCGGCGGCGGTCGCGGTGCGCCTGCCCCTCGGACATCAGCAGGCCGTCGCCGAACGCCGTCTTCAGGGTGTCCTGGACGGCGCCGCGCGGGCAGTCGTGCGCGAGCGCGACCAGCAGGGTGTGCACCAGGCCGGCGTCGGTGACGACGCAGACGGTGCGCGGCCCGAGCCGGATCCGCACCACGCCGCCGTGCCGGGAGAGCGAGCCGAGGAAGCCGAGCGGGTCCCGCAGCAGCGCGGGGGCGTGGCCGAGGCCGGGCAGGGCGCCGGGCGCGAGCGGGGGAGGGCCCGAGGGGGTTCTCCGTGGGGTGTTTCTGGAGGGAACGGTGGTTCTACGCGTCTCGGTCGTCAGGACCATGACATCACCTCTCACCGATGGACCGGCGCGGCGGCACCGCCGGAGTCGTCGCCGCGACCGGGGGGACCGAGGGCTCCGCCGGCGCGGACCCCCGCGCGCACCACTGCGAGAAGGCACACGCCATGGGAAACGCGCCGGTCCGGTGGGGCGTTGCGCCGTACCCCGGCGGATCACTCCATCGGTGGAGCGCACGGGGGACCGGCGTGAGCCTTCGCGGGCGCGGGCGCGCGGAACCGGACCGATCCGGCCGTCCGGGCCCGCGAGGGGTGGTACCCCGCCTTGCCTCCCGGACAAGGTCTTTCGGCCCTCGGCCGGAAGGGTCCGGCCGGTCCAGCATGGTCCGGACCCGAGGAGGACCCTGATGACCCGTCCGCGCCACCGCCCGGCCTCCGACGTGCGGGTGGAGATACGCGGCGAACCGCCCCGCGCGGACGCACCTGCCGGCCGTTCGTCTGCCACGCCGACCCCGTCGATGCGCGCGGCCGGTTGCCCCACCGCCGTTACGACGGTCGCTACGGCTTGATCACGCCGGTAGCGGAGGCCCGTGGAGGGGCAGGTATGGAACAGCGCCGCACCGCACCGCACGAGTGACGAGCAGACGAGCACCCGACCGACCGGCACACCCCCTAGCGCAAGACGGGAACTGGGACCATGGACTGTGAAGAAGTCATGCTGACCGTCCGGATCTCCGCGGCCGAGCGGGCCCTGCTGCGCGAACTGGCGCGCGGCCACGGCAGTGACGTGTCGGAGGTCGCGGTGGACGGCCTGCTGGACGTCATCCCCGCCCTGGACGGCGACGCGGGCGTGCTGGGCCTGCTCCGCGTCCTCGCCCGGCCCGCGCCCTGCGCCGTCACCCTCTGGCTGCCCGTGCCGGTCGCGGACCTCCTCCCACTGGTCGGTGAGCGGGTCACCCGTGCCGCCGGGCTGCGGGTCGCCCCCGCCAGCATCGCGCTCGCCGCCGGGCTGCGCCTCTGGCTGGCGGGCGACCCGGACCGGTTGGCGGCCTCCCTCGCCACCATGCACGCGCAGGGCGCCCGGCGGTACGGCGCCGGGAGCCTGGACGTCGCGGCCTGAGCGGCCCCAGGCCCCGGGCCCCGGGTGCGGGGAGGCCCTCGGTACGAGCCGGCCCCCGGTACGGGCCGGTCCTCAGTACGGGCCGGTCAGTTCGGCCAGCTGCGGGAACCGGGCGATCGCCGCGGTGACGGTCGGCGGGGCCGACCGGCGGGGGCGCAGGGTGGCGAGGGCCACGGCGGGCGCGGTCAGTCGGGCGGCGGGTGCGGCGAGGGAGAAGACGTCGAAGTAGGCCGCCGAGACGGCGGGGTCGGTGAGGGCCGCGCGCAGCAGCCGCTCGGTGTACCAGCGGGCGAACCGGGTGGCGGGCCGACGGGCGGGCGGTCCGTTCGACCGGACACCCGGGTAGCCGCGGTCCTGGTCCTCGGCCATGCTCCAGGGGGCGTCGACGGCCCGGGCGATCCGCTGCTGGACGGCGGCGCTGACGTGCGAGTGGAGGCCCTCGGCGTCGAGGGCGGTCCGGATGGCGACGGCGCACTGGGCGGCGACCGCCATGCCGTGCCCGTACACCGGGTTGAGGGCGGCCAGCGCGTCGCCGGTGGCGGCGAAGCCCGCCGGGGTGCCGTTCCCGTAGCAGCGGCGGCGGTTCAGGGTGCCATGGCAGGTGCGGATCGGACCGATGGGACGGGCGGTGCGGGCGAGGTCGTGGACGACCGGGTGGGGGAGGCCCTTCAGGAAGGTGTGGAACTCGGCGTCGGCGCGGGACGGTTCGCCCGCCCGGGTGCCGGACAGGGTGATGATCCAGCGGTCGTTCTCGATGGGGACGACGGTGGCGCCCCGTCCGGGCGTGCGTCGGCCCCGGGGCGGGCACGATACTCACCACCGGGAAGCCCTGGTTGCCGCACGGCGCGTCGAACAGGCGGGCGGCGTAGGTGAGTCCGGCGTCCACGGTGACCTCGCGCGGACCTGCGGAGCCCAGCGCGCGAAGCCAGCGCGGGGCCTGGGAACGGCGGCCGGTCGCGTCCACCACCAGGTCGGCCGGGAGGCTCTCGCGCGAGCCGTCCGGGTTCTCGACCAGCGCCCCGCGGACCTGGGCCGCGTCGCCGGTCAGACCGAGGACGGAGGTGCCCTCGCGGATCGTGACGGCGGTGCGGCCGCGCAGCCGCAGCCGGACGGTGTGGTCGAGCAGGTGCCGGCTGCAGGCGATCAGGTAGGCGGAGGACTCGAAGGCCTGGAGCCAGCCCGGGCTCAGGCGCATCAGCAGACCGGAGGGGATCGACCGGCGGTGCGCTCCGGCGGCGAGCAACGCGTCGACGGTGCCCGGGAGGAGGGCGTCCAGGGCGTCGGCGCCCCCGCCGAGCAGGATGTGGCTGAAGTCGCCCTGTGGCAGCAGCCCCCGGCGTGGAAGCGGGCCGTCGGGGAGGGGGTCCTGTTCGACGACGGTGACGTGGCGGGCGTGCGGGGCGAGGGCCGCGGCGGCCAGGAGCCCCGCCAGGCCGCCGCCGAGCACGACGGCGGTGCTCACCGCGCCCTGGCGGCGCGGTCGGGGGCTCGGTCGTGGGTCGGGTGCGGCCGCACCGGGCCCGGCGGTAGGCGGACGGGGCCGCCGTGCTGGGACGGGGAGCGGTGGGTGGTCGGCGGGTCGCGCGGGGAACGCCACCGGGTGGCTCACGAGCGGGCACGCGCCGGGCGGCCGGGTGATCATCGAGGTGCCTCCGTGCGGTGGCGGGCGGTGGTGACCGTCCGGGGACGAGCGCGTGGGTGGAGCGGATCGGCCCGCGACGGAACAACCGGACCGGGGGCGCCGCCTCCGAGTTGCCCATTCTGCTCAGCGGGCGCGAATGTTCAAAGGGCAACCATCGTTCTTTCCCTCGCACGGGTGACCACGGGGCCCGGACGGTCACCGGCCAGGGCAGCGGCCGGACCGGTGCGACCGTCGGACCGGTCCGGTCCGGGTCTTTCGTGTACCGGCGACCGATCGGCCGGGCTGGTCCGACTGCCGCTCCGCGTCGGTCCGTTCCGCGCGTCGGACGGTCGGTCCGGCGGCGGTGCCGAGCCGTTCACCGGTCGTCCGAGGCGGTGTCGCAGATGTGCGCGAATTTCGAAAGGAGGTTTCTGTTATCCCGTCCGGTCGGGTCCGCTCTCCCAGGTGTCGGAAGGTCCGGCCGCCGCGTCGTGCGGCGGGCGGGCCGTCGTACCGAGGAGAGGAGACGAACGCGATGGGACACCGGAGCAGCGAGCACCGGAGTACGGACCGCCGGCGCCGGCGCGGCGGGTCAGGACGCCGGACGGCGCTCCTGGCCGCGGCGGTGGTGGCCGGGCTGGTCGCGGGCGCGCTGGGGATCCAGACCGCGCTCGAACCGGCAGCGGACCGCACCGCGGCGGCGGCGGTGGGCAGTTCGGCCGACCGGGCGGAGGCGGGCACGGCCGGACTGGTCACCGAGGACGGCGGGCCGGGGGAGACCGGTACCGCCGAGGGGGCGACCAGGGCGCCCGCCCCGCAGCAGGAGAAGAAGGCCGCGCCGCTGCGCGAGATACCCAAGGACCAGCCGGAGCGCGGCCTGGTCTACGCCGGTCTGACCCTGCCGGCCGGCGACCGCTGCGCCGGCTCGCTGGAGGTGCCCGGCGGGGAGCTGTGCAGCCACGGCCCGGACGCGCCGCCCAAGGACGTGGACATCCGCAAGGACGTCCCGCCGGTGGCCGCCGCGGCCGCCCAGGCGCCGGTGCTCACCCCGGCGCCGGACGCCCAGCCACCCTCCGTCGCCGATCTGTTGAAGGGTGCGGCGCCGGTCCTGGACGCGGGGCAGAAGGCCCTCCTGGGTGACGCCGGAGCCGCCGCCGGCGCGCCGGCCCCCCAGCCGGCCGCGGCGGCCGGTGGCCCCGCAGTCGTCTGCGAGGGGGACGGCACTGCCGGCAACCGGGTCCAGGTGGTGTACGTCCACGCCCCCGGCAACGACCGGTTCGCCCAGTACCTGGCGTCGTTCAAGAAGTGGGCCGCGGACGTCGACGTCATCTACAACGCCAGTGCCCAGGAGACCGGCGGCGTGCGGCACGTCCGCTTCGTCACCGAACCCGACTGCACCGCCTCGGTGTTGAACGTGCAGGTCTCGGACTCCGAGATCCAGGACTTCAACGCGAGCAACCGCGCCCTGGCCGCGCAGGGGTTCAACCGCAAGGACCGCAAGTACATGATGTTCACCGATGCCAAGGTCTACTGCGGCATCGGCACCTTCGCGGGCGACGAGCGGCCCGGACAGGACAACCAGAGCAACTTCGGCCCCTCGTACGGCCGGACCGACTCCGGTTGCTGGGGCGGTCACACGGCGGCCCACGAACTCGGCCACAACCTGGGCGCGGTGAGCAACAGCGCGCCCAACTCGAGCAAGGGTGGCCACTGCGTCGACGAGTGGGACCTGATGTGCTACTCGGACACCCCGTACTACCCGGCGATGAAGACGGTCTGTCCGGACAACGCCAGTGACGCCCGGCTCGACTGCCGCCACGACGACTACTACAACACCGCTCCCGCGGCCGGAAGTTACCTGGCCACGCACTGGAACGTCGCCAACAACCGCTTCCTGATCGCGGGCGGCGGCACCGGCCCGAACCCCAACCCGAGCCCCACGGCCACCGCGACGGCCTCGCCGACCCGCACCGCCACGCCGAGCCCGACCGCTACGCCGAGCCCGACCGCCACGCCGACCGGGACGCCGACGCCGACCGGGAGCCCGACGGCGACCACGACCCCGTCGCCCACCGGCTCGCCGACCCGGACCGCCTCGCCCACGCCCTCCCCGACCGCCACCCCCACCGCCGGAACCACCGGTCCTGATGTGACGGCCAGTCAGATCACCCAGAACTCGGCCATGTTGAGCTGGCCGGCCGTCCAGTCGGCGGCCGGATACGACGTGCTGCTGAACGGCCAGACCATCGGCACCGTCCGCTCCACCGTCGTCGGCCTCGTCCGGCTGGCGCCCGCCACGTCGTACAGCGTCGCCGTCGCCGTCCGGGACGGCGCGGGCGCCGTCTCCAAGCCCGGCCGCGCCGCGACCATCCGCACCCTCGCCGACGGTGGCCAGCCGCAGCCCGGCAGCCGCTACACGCTGGTGAACGGGCTGACCGGCCAGGCCGCCGACCTCTGGGGCAGCTCGCTGAACGACGGCACGGTGGCCATCGCCTACCAGCGCACCGGCTACGCCAACCAGAAGTGGAGCTTCGAGGACGCCGGTTCGGGTGCCGTGCGGATCAAGTCCGCCCGCTCGGACAAGTGCCTCCAGCTCGGCGGTGACCCGGTGGCCGGCCAGTACCTCGCGCAGCAGCCCTGCTCCGGCGCGGCCGCGCAGAAGTGGCGGCTCACCCCGTCCGGCGGCGGGTACACCCTGAGCGCCGACGGTTCGACCCTGGTCCTGGGTGTCAGCAACCGCTGGTACTACGGTGGCTGGCTGCTCGAACTGCAGAAGCCCAACGGCCAGGCCTACCAGTCCTGGACCCTGCAGAAGACCAGCTGACGGCGGTCGCTCCCGCCTGATCCGTTCGTGCCACCCGTCCGGGTGCGGCCGTCGCCCAGCTGCGGCGGCCGCACCCGGCCACCCCCCCGAGGAAGCCCCACCATGCGCACCCGATCGTTCGCCGCCGCCCTCGCCATCGCCGGGGCGGTCGTCCTCGTACCCGCCGTGGTGCCCGCCGCCGCCCACGGCGACACCGTCCACCTGGAGGTCACCGGCCAGGACAACGGGCACATCACCACCGTCGCCACCTGGGAGAACGACCACGACCCCGTCACCGAGGAGTTCGCCGGGACGCTCGCCGCGACCTCCGCCGACGGTCGCTCGGCCGGCCCCTGGCGCCTGGTCGCCGTCCCCGGCCACCCGGGGTCGTACACCACCCGGGAGACGCTGCCGGCCGGCCACTGGCGGATCACCGTCGACTGCGCGTTCCCCTCCCTCGGGCACGGCGAGCGCGAACTCGACGTCGAGGCGGCGGCCATCTCCGACCCGCCCCTGCCCACGCCCACCGGCGCGCCGACGGCCGGGCCGACGGCGGAGCCCACCGCCGGGCCGACGGCCGGGCCCACCGCGGGGCCCACCGGCACCTCCGGGCCCGTACCCGCGGCGACGTCCGCGTCGTCCGGGCCGACGTCCCCGGCCGTGTCCGGCTCCGCCGGACCGGTCGTCAGCTCGGCGGGGAGCACCGCCGAGGACACCGGCTCGTCGACGGCCACCTGGGCGGCCGTCGCCACCGCCGTCGTCGCCGTCGTCCTGGTCGCCGCCGGCTTCGGGCTCCGCCGCCGGGCCCGTCGCCGCTGACCCGCCGTCGCCGGCCCGCCGCCGCCGACCCGCCGCCGCCGACCCGCCGGCCGGTGGATCCGCGGCTCGGTGGAACCACGGCTTCCGCATCGCCGTCCCCACTGTTGCCGGACGCCACCGGGGCGTGCGACGAGGAAAGGGAGCGTTCGCGTATGAAGAAGGTCCTGATCACCGGTGGTGCGGGATACATCGGCAGCACCGTCGCCTCCGCGCTGCTCGACCAGGGCATCACGCCCGTCGTCCTGGACGACCTCTCCAAGGGCCGGCCGGAGTTCGTCGAGGGCCGCGTCTTCTACCGGGGGGACATCGCCGACGCCGCCCTGCTGGACCGCATCTTCGCCGAACACCCCGACATCGGCGCCACCCTGCACTGCGCGGCGCGGATCGTGGTGCCCGAGTCGGTCGCCAGGCCGCTGTTCTACTACCGGGAGAACGTCGCCAAGACCGTCGAGCTGCTGGAGGGCCTCCAGCGCAACGGCTGTACCCGGGTCGTCTTCAGCAGTTCCGGCTCCATCTACGCGCCCACCCCGGACGCCCGGGTCGACGAGAGCTGCCCGGTCGCCGCGAACAGCCCCTACGCGCGGACCAAGCAGCTGATGGAACAGGTCCTCCAGGACTGGACCAGGGGCGACGGCGCCGAGGCCGTCCGCGTCATCGCACTGCGCTACTTCAACCCGGTCGGCGCCGACCCCGAGCTGCGCACCGGGCTGCAGGACCTCAACCCCACCCACGCGCTCGGCAAGCTGATCGAGGCCCATGCCGCCGGCGTGCCGTTCACCGTCACCGGTGTGGACTGGGCGACCCGGGACGGCTCCGGCATCCGGGACTACATCCACGTGCAGGACGTCGCCGAGGCCCATGTCGCGGCGCTCACCCGGTTCGACGAGGTCGTCGAGCCCGCGGCCGACGACCGCTTCCGGGTGATCAACATCGGCACCGGCGAGGGCACCACCGTCCGCGAGCTGATCGCGGCCTTCGAGGCGGCCGTCGGTGCCGAACTCGACGTCCGGGAGGCGGACCCCCGCCCCGGCGACGTGATCGGCTGCTACGCCGCCGTCGACACCGCCCGCGAACTGCTCGGCTGGACGGCACGGCGCACGATCGAGGAAGCCGTCGCCGACGCCCTCGCCTGGCGCGCCAAGTGGACGGCCCACCTCGCCGCGGCCTGATCCCGCTTCAAGAACTCCCGCCCACGGGCCCGCGCGTCTCCCCGCGCGGGCCCGTCGTGCGGACCGGGCCCACCGCGCCGACCGGGCGCGCGGGCCCGTCGTGCTGCTGCGGTCACCGGGCCGCCGGGCCCCCACGCGCCCGGCGGCCGGCCCGGCCGGAACCGGAGAGCGGCCCGCCACGTCTTCCCGCGGAGCCGACGGGCGGTCACGTACCGCGCTGTACTCCCGGTTGCCGCTCGCGCCGCTCGGCGACTCGGCCCCCCGGCAGCGGCCCGGGCCCAGGTGGCGGCCGAGGTGTCGGTCGGCGGCCGGGCGGTTCGGCTGACGGCCGTGCACACCTACTACCCGCTGGGTGACGCCCGGCGCTGGTCCGCGGACTTCGAGGGTCTGCGGGCGGCGGCCGAGGGCAACACCCGCAATGCCGTCCTCCTGGGCGACTTCAACGCGACCCTCGATCACGCGCCGATGCGCGACCTGCTCGCGACCGGTCTGACGGGCACGCACGCGGAGGTGGGCCGGGGCGGTTCACCCACCTGGCCGGACGACAACGCGGACTTCCCCCACCTGCCGCCGGTGATCCAGATCGACCACGTCCTTCATGGGGAAGCCTTGACCGCGGTCGCGGTGTCCGAGCGCCGGGTTCCGGGTACGGATCACGGTGCGGTGGTGGCCGAACTCGCCGTGACGGGCTGAGCCGTTCGGCCGCTGCGGGCTGCCCCGCGCCGGCCGTCGACCCGGCTCCGACTGGCCGGCCGCCCGTCGGGTACCTCGTGGGACGCGGTGTCACGGTGGTCACTTCGATCACCGAAATGATCACGATCATCACCCGATCGTGTTCGGCATGACGTAGAGTCTGAGTCGGCATGGACAGGCCAGGAGAGGGTGCGTCCGAGTGCGTCCTACCGGCGGGGGCCGGGGGGCGAGGGCCCGCAGGGCGGGCACGGTCGGGCCCGTCCTGGGTGTCGCACAGCGGGTGAGGCTGCGGGCCGAGGGGGGTGAGATGCGTCGTGCGGGTCGAGTCACGCGTCGCGGTGGGTCGCGACACGTCTGAACGGGTGCGGCGGCGAGACGGACTGTTCCACGATGTGGCCAGTCCTTTCCAACGCCTCGTTGTTCTGGGCATGCTCGTGGGAGACCGCCGGCGAGGTGTCGTCCTCGCCGGTCACCGTGGTCGGGGTCGCCGTCTCGGCCCCGGTCGCTCCGCGGCGTTCCAGGACGCCCACGGGGAAAGCCACTTACGGATCGGATGGTGCTTGCTGCCCGACTTCTCGCGGGTGACCGGCGACGGCTCGGTCGTCGTGTCCTCGTTCCCCCGTCTCCCCCCGCGGATCTCGTCCGACGGTCGGGAAACTGTTCAGAGCCCTGTCGACGCCGTGGTCGCACCCGTCACATCGTGACCGGGTCGGGCTCTTCCGGCTCGTCGGCCGTGTACCGCCGCGTACTCGGCGGCCGGCGCTCCTTCTCGCAGTGGTCAATCTCGCGTCAGCGCCCCGGGTGGCACCGGCAGGTCCTCTCCGGAGCCGAACACCGGCTCCAGAGAGGGAGGTCGCCGACCGACGGCCCGACATGTCGGTTTTCCGGAACCGGTTCGTCCGTCCTCCGGGCGGCGCGCCGGTCGTCGGCTGCCGGAGTCGGAAGGCGGTGGACCCCCATGATCCGCCGGCGGGCACCGGACCGCCGCCTGTCCCTGACCGACCAGGCACAACCGGCACGATCGTGTTGCAGGCCCCCACATTCCCATGTCGAATCGAGTGGCACCCCACGATGCCCGTCGAGCAACCGGGCAGTTCAGGGCGTCACCGATTCCGAGTCGGAGGATACAGTGTCAATTCGGACTTCCACGACGCCCGGTCCTTCCCTGCAGTTATCCGACGAGGTCGTCCAGTTGGCGGCGCGTTCCGCACAGTCGTGGCTCGACGGCCGGCTCGCCAGGAGCATGGAGCTTGCCGCCGCCGCCACGAGTCGGGCGCGGGTCGGAGCGCCGGGCGTATGCACACTGAAGGCGAGAATCTGGCACGCGACGCTGCTGACCCGCGTCCGCGGTCTGGGGGCGGCCACCAACATGCTCGCCGACGACACGTCACCTGTCCACGGTTCGAACCAAGTTGAAAAGCGAGCTGCCCTTCTGCTGTGCGAGGCGGAGCTCGACCTGGCCAAGGGCGACCTCGACGGGGCGGTCGCTTCGGCGGAGGCCGGTCTCCGACTGGCCCAGCAGGCCGGCAACCGGGCGCTGACCCCGAGCGGGTTCCTCGTGATGGCGGTCAGTACGACCAGGCGGCTGGACCTCACCACGGCCCTCCAGTACGCGAACCGGCTGCGGGACCACGCGCTGCTCGGACACGCGAACCTGATGGCCGGGCAGTGCGCCTGGGCCGTCGCGCAGGTGCTGGAGGCCCGGGACGGGACGGAGAGCATCGCCCACCTCCTGAAGGGCCTGGTGCACGACGGTGCGCTGGCGCGGGAGTTGCTGGTGTCGCAGCCGGCGGCGGCCGCCTGGCTGGTCCGGGCCGCCCAGCGGCTGGGGGACGACGAGATCGCCGTCCGGACGGTCACCCAGGTCAATGAACTCGCCGTGCGCAACCCCAGTTTCCGCACCGTCCAGGCGGCCTCCGCGCACGCCATCGGGCTGTTCGAGCGGAACGCGACGGCCCTGGAGCGGGCGTCCGGCCTGCACCTGGACCGGTGGGCGCAGGCCTCCGCACTGGAGGACGCGAGCGCGGTGCGGTTCGCCCGCCGCTCCGAGCAGGACCGGGCCGTCGAACTGCTGAAGCGGGCGGCGGACGACTACCTGGCCGTCGGTGCGTCCCGGGACGTGCTGCGGGTGCGGAGCAAGCTGAGGGAGCTCGAAGGCAACAGCGGGCAGTTCTCGCGGCGCCCGAGCCGGACCAGGATGAAGGTCAGTCAGCTGACCGACACCGAGTACGCGGTGGCCGAGCTGGTGAGTCAGGGCCTCACCAACGGCAGGGTCGGCCGACAGCTCTTCATGTCGCCGCACACCGTGGCCTTCCATCTCAAGAAGATCTTCCGCAAGCTCGACGTCGCCTCCCGGGTCGAGCTGGCCGGTACCTGGAACCGGCTCGTGGAGGAGCGGACGACCGAATTGGGCGCCGAGTCCGCATTCGTGACCGAGACTCCGGCGGGGCGGCTGGCCGTGTGAGGCCCGTGCGCCGGAGCGGACGGTTCGTGGACGTTCGTGGAACCTGTCCTTCCGGTAGGACTTCCGCGATGCATCGCCCGGACCGTCGGCGCCGGCGCGCGGGCCCGCCGTGCGGTCCCCCGCGGCCGGTGGCCATCCGCGCTACCAGACTGAGGGATGCCCTTCCGGGGCGCTTCTCCTTAGACTCGAAGAGAGTTGGAAAAGCAGTTCTCGGTGAATCGCTCAGGACAATCCAGGGGCCTTTTGTGTCTTCTCTTCTCCACATTGATTCGAGCATCCGCGCAACCGGCTCCACGACGAGGCAGTTGTCGTCGTATTTCGCCACCCAGTGGCGCCAGAACCACCCCGGCGACGGCTACACCTACCGGGACCTCGCCGCCCAGCCGGTCCCGCACATCACCCACGCGGTGCGCGAATCCCTCCTGGACCCCAGCCGCGACCACGGGCTGACGCCGGAGGAGAAGGCGCTCACCGAGGCGGTGGTGGCCGAGGTCCGCGAGGCGAGCACCATCGTGATCGGCGCGCCGATGTACAACTACGCCATCCCGTCGACGATCAAGTCGTGGATCGACCTCCTGGTCAGCCCGGCCCACATGGTGCCCCCGGGCGCCGAGTCGGGCCCGCTGAGCGGCAAGACGGTCATCGTGGTCACCGCCCGCGGCGGCTCGTACGCGCCGGGGACCCCGCGGGAGGGCTGGGACCACCAGGAGCCGTACCTGCGCGCCGTACTGAGCTCGATCGGTCTCGCGGACGACCTGAAGTTCGTGCACGCCGAGCTGACCCTCGCGGCGATCGTGCCGGCCATGGCGGCGCTCAAGCCGCTGGGCGAGCAGTCCCTGGCGAACGCCAACGAGACGCTCAAGAAGCTGGCTCTCTGATTCCACTGCTGCCATTCGTGGCCGGCGGGCAGGTCGCGGCGGGCTCTTGCCGAATTCGCCCGGGCGATTCGCCGGCTCCGCACACCTGCGCGGGGCCGGTGAATCACCTCGGAACCGGCTCCGCACCGAAGTGGCGGGGCCGCCGTTCTCGCGCGCAGGGACATTTTCGACCCGAAACGGAGAAGGTGCGTCATGAGCGAGGCGATCTCTTATGAGGAAGCCTGGTCGCGGGCTGACAAGTTCGACCCGCCGGCGATTTTCGACGAGCTGCGGAAGGAGCGCCCGCTGGCGCGGATGGTGTATCCCGACGGGCACGTCGGGTGGATCGCCACCAGCCACGAGCTCGCCCGGCAGGTCCTGAGCGATCCGAAATTCAGCCACAACCTGGAGATCGGGCACTTCCCGGTCACCAAGTACGGTGGCCCGGTACCGCAGTTCCCGGCCATGCCGGGGATGTTCATCCACATGGACCCGCCGGAGCAGACCCGGTTCCGCCGCCTGCTGACGCGTGAGTTCACCGGCCGCCGGATCAACCAGCTGACGCCGCAGGTCGAGGCCGTGGCCGCGGAGCAGATCAAGGTCATGCGCGAGCACGGCAACTCCGCCGACCTGCTGGAGACCTTCGCCAACCCGCTGGTCCTGCGGGTGCTGTCGGACCTGATCGGCCTGCCCTACAGCGAGCGGGACCGCTACGCCGAGGCGCCGGCGGTCATGAACAACCCGTTCGGCGACGCGCAGGAGTCGATGGCGGCGTTCGCCCAGGTGGGCGCCTTCATCCACGAGACCATCGCGCGCAAGAAGGCGGAGCCCGGGGACGACATCCTGAGCCGGCTCATCGCCTCCGGGGAGCTGACGGACGAGGAACTGGGCAACATCACCGCCCTGCTGCTGTTCGCCGGTTACGAGACCACCGAGGGCGCGCTGACGGTCGGTGTGTTCGCGCTGCTGCACCACACCGAGCAGTTGGCCGCCCTGCGGGCCGACCCCTCGAAGATCGACGACGCGGTGGAGGAGATCCTCCGCTACATCACCGTCAACCAGTACGAGATCTTCCGGACCGCCCTGGAGGACCTCGAACTCGGCGGCCACGCCGTGAAGAAGGGCGAGACGGTCACCGTCTCGCTGCCGGCCGCCAACCGGGACCCGGCGAAGTTCGGCTGCCCCGCCGAACTCGACCTCGGCCGGGACACCTCGGGCCACGTGGCGTTCGGCTACGGCGTCCACCAGTGCATCGGGCAGAACCTGGCCCGCCTGCAGCTGCGGGTCGGCCTGCGCGCCCTGCTGGAGGCCTTCCCCGACCTGCGCCTGGCGGTGCCGGCGGACGACGTCCCGCTGCGGACCCACGGGTCCGTCTTCGCCGTGAAGTCTCTGCCCGTTTCCTGGTAACTCCCTGCTCTCCGGAAGGAGTTCGCGGTAAGGTGCGCCCCGATCTGATCACCCCGCTCCCGGTCATCCTCCGGGAGAACGCGGTCCGTCTCACGGACAAGATCGCTTTCGAGGACGACCGGCACGCGGTCACCTACGGAGAGCTGGAAGCACGGACGCGGAGGCTGGCCGGTCACCTGGCGGGCCTCGGCGTCCGGCGCGGGGACCGGGTGGCCCTCTGCCTCGGCAACTCCGTCGCCATGGTGGAGGGCTATCTGGCCGTCGTACGGGCGGGCGGGATCGGTGTGCCGGTCAACCCGCGGGCCACGGCGGCCGAGACGGAGTACCTGCTGACCGACAGTGGCGCGGTCCTCGCCCTGACCGACACCGGTAACGCAGAAACGTTCCTGCGGCTACTGCCGACCCCGGCCCCCGGCCCCCGCGTCCTGGTGACCGGCCCGGCGACGGCCCCGGCGGGCACCCTCTCGTTCGACGAACTCGCCGTCACCGAGCCCACCGTCGAGGCCCCCGACGACCTCGGCCTGGACGAGGTGGCCTGGATGTTCTACACCTCGGGCACCACCGGCCGGCCCAAGGGCGTGCTGTCCACCCAGCGCAACTGCCTCTGGTCCGTAGCCTCCTGCTACGTGCCCGTGCCGGGCCTGTCCGAGCACGACCGCGTGCTGTGGCCGCTGCCGCTCTTCCACAGCCTCTCGCACATCGCCTGCGTGCTGTCCGTCCCGGTGGCCGGTGCCACCGCCCGGATCATGGACGGAAGTTCCGCGGACGACATCCTGACCGCACTCCGCGAGGACCGCTCCACCTTCCTGGCCGGCGTCCCCACCACCTACCACCACCTGGTCAGCACCGCCCGGCGGACCGGCCTGTCACTGCCCGACCTGCGGATCGGACTCGTCGGCGGCGCCGTCACCGGCTCCGAGCTGCGCCGGTCCTTCGAGGAGGGCTTCGGGGTACCGCTGGTCGACGCCTACGGAAGCACCGAGACCTGCGGGGCGATCACCATCAACCCCCCGGACGCCGCGCGCGTCGACGGCTCCTGCGGGCTGCCCGTGCCGGGCGTCGGGGTACGGATCGTCGACCCGCGCACCGGCCGGGACGTCGCGGCCGGCGAGGAGGGCGAGGTCTGGGTCAGCGGACCGAACGTCATGGTCGGCTACCACAACAGCCCGGAGGCCACCGCTGCGGCGGTCCAGGACGGCTGGTTCCACACCGGCGATCTGGCCCGGCGCGACGAGGCCGGCTACTTCACCATCTGCGGCCGCCTCAAGGACCTGGTCATCCGCGGCGGCGAGAACATCCACCCCGACGAGGTCGAAGCCGTCCTGCGCACCGTCGAGGGCGTGGCCGACGCCGGAGTGGCAGGGGTGGCGCACGACACCCTCGGCGAGGTGCCCGTCGCCTGGGTCGTCCCGGAGCCGGCCGGCCTCGACACCGCCGCGCTGATCGACCGCTGCCGCGACCGGCTGTCCGCCTACAAGCTGCCGGAACGGGTCTACGAGGTCGCCGGCATCCCCCGCACGGCCTCCGGGAAGATCGTCCGGCGCCTGCTGGCGGAGCAGCCCGCCCGGCTGCGCTACGCCGCCGACGGACACCACGACGCCCTGCTGGCACCGGTCTGGGTACCGGCGCCGACCACGCCCCCGGCCGCCCCCGAGGCCGCCGGCCCCACCACGCCCGGCTGGGCGGTGGTCGGCCCCGCCGGTGCCCTCGTCACCGGCCTGCGGGCCGCCGGCCTGGACGTCCGGCACCACCCCGACCTCGCGTCCCTGGACGCCGCCGTGGCGGCCGGCGAGCCGGCTCCCGGCGTGACGGTGCTCGCCCCGCCCGCCACCGGCGCCGACGGCCCGCTGCCGGCCCTCCGGCCGGTCCCGGCCGGGGCCCGGCTGATCGTCCTCACCCGCGGCGCGGTCGCCGCCACCGCCGGGGACGGCGCGCCGGACCTCGCGGGCGTGCCGCTCTGGGCCGTCGCGCGGTCGGCCCAGGCCGACCGCGACCGCTCCGAGGCCGTGACCGTCCTCGACCTCGAAGCGGGCTCCGACCTCGAAGCCGGTTCGGCTTCTGAAGCGGGCTCGGGCCACGCCGGCGTCCTGCTCGCCGCCGTCGCCTCCGGCGAACCCCAACTCGCGGTGCGGGCCGGGGAGCTGCTGGTGCCCAGGCTGGTCCGGGTCCCGCTCGCCGACCGTCCGCTTGCCGACCGTCCGCTCGGCGCCGGTCCGGCCGGCCTCGGCGCGACCGTGGTGGTCACCGGGGCCGACACGGCGGCCGGCGCCGCACTGGTGAGCCACCTGGCCACCGCGCACCGGGTGGAGCGGCTGCTGCTGGTCGACACCCCGGCGGCGGGCGGCCGCCCCGAGCCGGCCGCCGAGCCGACCGGAACCGACCTCGCCGACGGGGTGGAGTTCACCCGGGTGAGCGCCGACGCATCCGACCCGGCCGCCCTACGGACCGCCCTGCGGACCGCGCTGGCCGGCCTCGGCCGCCCGGTGACCGCCGTCGTGCACGCCGCCGCCGACCCCGCGCTCGCCCTGGCCCTGGACGAGCTCACGGCCGACACCGAGCTGGCCGCCTTCGTCACCGTCACCGGCACGGCCGCCGTGCTGGGCTCGCCCGGAGCCCCGGACACGGCCGTCGCCGAGGCGCTGACCGAGGCGCTGGCGCACACCCGCCGGCTGCGCGGCCGCACCGGCTCGACGCTGGCCTGGAGCACCGGGTCCCCGGCGACCGGCGGCCAGGCCCATCACCTGCGCGACGGGCTCGCCGCGTTCGACCTGCTGATCGAGAGCGGAGCCCCGGCGCTGGTGGCGCTGCGGACCGGTCCGATCGCCCCGGAGAGCCCGGTTCCGGCGGTCCTTCGCGCCCTCGCCGCGACGCCGCCCCCGGCGGCCCGACCCGACGAGGCCGTCACCGCAACGCTGCGCGAGCGCCTGTCCGGCCTGGACGAGCGCGCGCAGCTCGCCCTGCTCGAAGAGCTGGTCCGCACCCAGGCCGCCGCCGTGCTGAGCAGGCCGGGCGCCGGGCCGATCCCGGCCGGCCGGGCCTTCCGCGACCTGGGCCTCACCTCGCTCGCCGTCGTCGAGCTGCGCAACCGCCTGACCGAGCGCACCGGGTTGCGCCTGCCCGCCACCGTCAGCTTCGACCACCCGACGCCGGAGGCGCTGGCGGCCCACCTGCGGGCCCGCACCCTCGGCCTCCGGGAGGCCCCGGAGACGGCCGGTCACGCGGTGCCCGGCGACCCGGACGAGCTGATCGCCGTCGTCGGCATGGCGTGCCGGCTGCCCGGCGGCGTCACCGGCCCGGAGGATCTGTGGGAGCTGGTCCGCGAGGGCCGGGAGGCGCTGTCCGGCTTCCCGGAGGACCGTGGCTGGGACCTGGACGGGCTGTTCTCCGGGGATCCGGAGCAGGCCGGCACCTCCACCGCCGACCGGGGCGGCTTCCTGCACGAGGCCGGGCTGTTCGACGCGGGGTTCTTCGGGATCTCGCCGCGTGAGGCGCTGGCGATGGACCCGCAGCAGCGGCTGCTGCTGGAGGCCTCCTGGGAGGCCATGGAGCGGGCCGGTATCGACCCGGCCGGGCTGAAGGGTGCGGACGTCGGGGTGTTCTCCGGCGTGATGGGCCAGAGCTACGGCGCGGGTGGCGGGGCGCCGGCGGAGCTGGAGGGCTTCGTCGCCACCGGTACGGCGTCGAGCGTGGCGTCGGGCCGGGTGTCGTACGTGTTCGGGTTCGAGGGCCCGGCGGTGACGGTGGACACGGCGTGTTCCTCGTCGCTGGTGGCGATGCACCTGGCGGCGCAGGCGCTGCGGCGCGGGGAGTGCTCGCTGGCGCTGGCCGGAGGTGCGACGGTCATGGCGACGCCGGACACCTTCGTGGAGTTCTCGCGGCAGCGGGCCCTGGCGGCCGACGGCCGGTGCAAGTCGTACGCGGACGCGGCCGACGGCACGGGCTGGGCCGAGGGCGCGGGTGTGGTGGTGCTGGAGCGGCTCTCCGAGGCGCGGCGCAACGGGCATCAGGTCCTGGCCGTGCTGCGCGGCAGCGCGGTGAACCAGGACGGCGCGTCCAACGGACTGACGGCACCGAACGGGCTGTCCCAGCAGCGGGTGATCCGCAAGGCGCTGGCGAACGCGGGTCTGACCACCGCCGATGTGGACGTGGTGGAGGGGCACGGCACCGGGACGGTGCTGGGTGACCCGATCGAGGCGCAGGCGCTGTTGGCCACCTACGGTCAGGACCGGCCCGCGGACCGGCCGTTGCGGCTCGGGTCGTTGAAGTCGAACATCGGTCACACCCAGGCGGCGGCCGGTGTGTCGGGTGTGATCAAGATGGTGCAGGCGCTGCGGCACGGTGTCATGCCGCCCACGCTGCACGTGGACGCGCCGTCCTCGCAGGTGGACTGGTCGGTCGGCGCGGTGGAGCTGCTGACCGAGGTGCGGGAGTGGCCGGAGACCGGCCGCCCCCGCCGGGCCGCGGTCTCCTCCTTCGGTGTCAGCGGCACCAACGCGCACCTGATCCTGGAGCAGGCGCCGGACGAGGAGCCGGTCGCGGTCGAGGCCGCCCCCGAGGGGGTGGTGCCGCTGGTGGTGTCGGCCAGGAGCGCCGCTTCGCTGGCGGGCCAGGCCGGGCGGCTGACGGCCCTCGCGGAGACGGGCGACACGGCGGCGCTAGCCGGTGCGCTGGTCTCCCGTCGGGCACTCATGGACGAGCGCGCGGTGGTGGTGGCGGGTTCGCCGGAGGAGGCGTTGGCGGGGCTGGGTGCGCTGGCGCGCGGCGAGTCCGCTCCCGGGCTGGTGACGGGCAGCGTGTCCGGCATGTCCCGGACGGTGCTGGTCTTCCCGGGCCAGGGTTCGCAGTGGGCCGGTATGGGCCGTGAACTGCTGGACTCCTCGCCGGTGTTCGCCGAGCGGGTCGCGGAGTGTGCGGTCGCCCTGGGCCCGTGGGTGGACTGGTCGCTGGAGGAGGTTCTGCGCGGCGAGGCCCCGGCGGAGCTGCTGGACCGGGTGGACGTGCTGCAGCCGGCGAGCTTCGCGGTGATGGTCGGTCTGGCCGCCGTGTGGGCGTCGGTGGGTGTGGTGCCGGACGCGGTGGTCGGTCATTCGCAGGGTGAGATCGCGGCGGCCTGTGTGGCCGGTGCGTTGTCGCTGGAGGATGCGGCGCGGATCGTGGCGGTGCGCAGCCAGGTGATCGCCGGCAGCCTCGCGGGGCGTGGTGGGATGGCCTCGGTGGCGCTCTCCGAGACCGACGCCGCCGAGCGACTGGAACGTTGGGCGGACCGCGTCGAGGTGGCGGCGGTCAACGGCCCGTCCTCCGTGGTCGTGGCCGGTGACGCGGAGGCCCTCGACGAGGCGCTGGAGGTCCTGGCTGCCGAGGGCGTGCGGGTGCGCCGGGTCGCGGTGGACTACGCCTCCCACACCCGCCATGTCGAGGCGATCGAGGACAC
Source organism: Kitasatospora sp. NPDC050463 (assembly GCF_040655255.1). Classification (NCBI taxonomy): domain Bacteria; kingdom Bacillati; phylum Actinomycetota; class Actinomycetes; order Kitasatosporales; family Streptomycetaceae; genus Kitasatospora; species Kitasatospora sp. NPDC050463. The sequence goes on along the minus strand of NZ_JBFAJO010000008.1, from coordinate 142,054 downwards.
CCTCGCCGAGGCCTTCGCCGACATTCGCAGCCGGGCCCCGCAGATCCCGTTCTACTCGACGGTCGTCAGCGGGTGGGTGCGTGACGCCGGGGTGCTGGACGGCGGGTACTGGTACCGCAATCTGCGGGGCCAGGTCCGCTTCGGGCCGGCCATTGCCGCGCTGTTGGGCGAGGGCCACACCGTCTTCATCGAGTCCAGCGCCCACCCGGTGCTCGTCCAGCCGATCAACGAGATCGTCGACGAGGCGCAGGTCGACGCCCTGGTCACCGGCTCGCTGCGCCGCGAGGAGGGCGGGCCGCGCCGGCTGCTGACCTCGATGGCCGAACTCTTCGTCCGCGGCGTGGCCGTGGACTGGACGGGTGTCCTGCCCGCCGGTGCCGCCACCGCCCGCGTCGAGCTGCCGACCTACGCCTTCGACCACCGGCACTACTGGCTCCGGGCGGCCCCGGCCACCGACGCGGCCTCGCTCGGCCAGGCCACCGCCGACCACCCGCTGATCGGCGCGATCGTCGGGGTGCCCGGTTCGGGCGGCTTCATGACCACCTCCCGGTGGTCGCTCGGCGCACACTCCTGGCTTGCCGAGCACGTGGCGGGCGACGCCGTCCTGGTGCCGAACGCGGCCCTGGTCGAGCTGGCCGTCCGGTTCGGCGACGAGGTCGCCACCCCGACCGTCGAGGAACTGACCGTCGAGCGGCCCGTGGTGCTCCCGCTGCGCGGCGGCCGGTCCGTTCAGATGATCGTCGGGGAGGCCGACGACGCTCGGCGGCGCACCGTCGAGGTGTACTCCCGAGCGGACGACGCGCCGCTGGACGCGGAGTGGACGCGCCACGCCCACGGCACGCTGTCGCCCGCCCCGGCGGACGCGCAGGCCACCCGGCCCGCCGACGGCCCCGCGACCGAGGTCTCCCTGGACGACCCGGCCGGCCCCGCCGACCGCTACGGCCTGCACCCGGCGCTGCTGGACGCGGCCGTCCGCACGATCCTCCCGGCGGGCATGCTCGCGGCCGAGTGGCGCGGGGTGACCCTGCTGGCCTCGGGCGCCTCCGAGCTGCAGGTCCGCACCTCCGGGACGCCGGACGACGGGGCCCGCCTGGAGCTGAGCGATCCGGCCGGCGGGCCGGTGCTGATCGCCGAAGCGGTGCTCGCCCGGCCCTTCTCGCCCGAACAGGACGGCATCGCCCGGGAGTCGACCCAGGACGCGCTGTTCCGCCTGGACTGGTCCGAACTGCCCCTGCCCGCCGTGGACCGGGCTGCCGCCACCACCACGGCCACGGTCACGACCGCCGGGGACATCGACGCCCTGGCCGCGTCGGACGGCCCGGCCCCGGACGTCCTGCGGTACGCGGTGGAGCACCCGGCCGGCGACCCCCGGGCGGCCGTGGCCGCCGCGCTGGCCGTCCTCCAGGCCTGGCTCTCCGCACCCGCCCTGGCGCAGTCCCGGCTGGTCGTGGCCGTCTCCGGGGACGGGGTCGACCTCGCCACCGCCGCCGTGTCCGGCCTGCTTCGCTCGGCCCAGTCCGAGCACCCGGACCGCATCGTGCTGGTCGAACTCGACGACACCGCAGAGGCGTTGCTACCGGCCGTGCTGGCCGCCGGCGAACCGCGGGTCCGGGTGCGGGCCGGCGTGGCCGAGGTGCCCCGACTGGTGCGCGCCACCGCCCCGGAGCGCTCCGCCGGGGCGGCCGACCGTACCGGGGCGCCCGGCCGGGCCCGGGAGCGCGACCCCGCCGGTACCGTCCTGGTCACCGGCGGGACGGGGACGCTCGGCGCCCTGGTCGCCCGGCAGTTGGTCACCGCGCACGCCGTCCGGCACCTGCTCCTCGTCAGCCGCCGTGGCCCCGCCGCCGAGGGTGCGGAGGCGCTGCGCGAGGAGCTCACCGCGCTCGGCGCCACCGTCACCGTCGCCGCTTGCGACACGGCCGACCGCGCCCAGGTCGCGGCCCTCCTCGCGGCGGTGCCGGCCGAACACCCGCTGACCGCCGTCGTCCACACCGCCGGCGTCCTGGACGACGGCGTGGTCACGGCGCTCACCCCGGAGCGGGTCGACACCGTGCTGCGGCCGAAGCTGGACGCCGCCCTCCACCTGCACGAGCTGACCCGCGAGTCGGACCTCGCGGCCTTCGTGCTGTTCTCCTCCGCCGCCGGCGTCCTGGGCAACCCCGGGCAGGGCAACTACGCGGCGGCCAACGCCTGCCTGGACGCGCTGGCCCAGCACCGCCGCCAGCTCGGCCTGCCCGCCGTCTCGCTCGCCTGGGGCTACTGGAGCCAGGCCAGCGGCATGACCCGCCACCTCGGCACCGCGGACCTGCACCGCACCCGGCGACTGGGGATGGTCGGCCTGTCCGACGCCGAGGGCATGGCGCTGCTGGACGCCGCGCTGCGCGCCGACGCCGGGACGCCGGCGGCCCTGGTGGCCGCGAGGTTCGACCTGCCCGCCCTGCGCGCGGCGGCCCGCAGCGGCCCCGTCGCGCCACTGCTGCGCGGCCTGGCACCCGCCGGGCGGCGGACCGCCCGGGCCGCCACCGGCACGGACACCGCCTCGCTGCGCGAGCGCCTCGACCGCCTGGGCGCGGCCGAGCAGAGCGAGGAGCTGGTGGCCCTGGTGCGCCGGCACGCCGCCCAGGTGCTCGGCCACGCCGCCCCCGACGCCGTCCGAGCCGACCGCGCCTTCAAGGAGGCCGGCTTCGACTCGCTGACCGCCGTGGAGCTGCGGAACCGGCTGGCGGCCGCGAGCGGTCTCGCGCTCTCCTCGACCATCGTCTTCGACTACCCGAAGCCGGTGGCCCTCGCCGAGCACCTGCGCGCCAGGCTCTTCGGCACCACCGCCCCGGACGGTGCGGCCGCCGCCCCGCACTCCGCGCCCGCCGACCCCGACGAGCCGATCGCGATCGTGGCGATGTCCTGCCGCCTCCCGGGCGGGGTGCAGAGCCCCGAGGACCTCTGGCGGCTGGTGGCCGACGGCGTCGACGCCGTCACCGAGTTCCCCGAGGACCGCGGCTGGGACATCGAGCGGCACTACGACGCCGACCCGGACAGCGCGGGCAAGACCTACGTGCGCCACGCCGCCTTCCTCGACGACGCCGCCGGGTTCGACGCCGCCTTCTTCGGCATCTCCCCGAACGAGGCGCTGGCGATGGACCCGCAGCAGCGGCTGCTGCTGGAGACCTCCTGGGAGGCCTTCGAGCGCGCCGCGATCGACCCCACCGGGCTGAGCGGGCAGGACATCGGCGTCTTCGTCGGCGTCAACAGCCACGACTACACCGTGCGGATGCACCAGGCGGCCGGGGTCGAGGGCTTCCGCCTCACCGGTGGCTCCGGCAGCGTCCTCTCGGGCCGCGTCGCCTACCAGTTCGGCTTCGAGGGACCGGCCGTCACGGTCGACACCGCCTGCTCCTCCTCGCTGGTCGCCCTGCACCTGGCCGCCCAGGCGCTGCGCCGCGGCGAGTGCACCATGGCGCTGGCCGGCGGCGTGATGGTGATGGGCAACCTGGAGACCTTCGTCGAGTTCTCCCGGCAGCGCGGGCTGGCCCCGGACGGCCGCTGCAAGGCCTTCGCGGACGGCGCCGACGGCACCGGCTGGGCCGAGGGCGTGGGCGTGCTGCTCGTCGAGCGGCTCTCCGAGGCGCGCCGGCGGGGGCACCAGGTCCTGGCGGTGATCAGCGGCAGCGCGGTGAACCAGGACGGCGCCTCGAACGGCCTGACCGCGCCGAACGGGCTGTCGCAGCAGCGGGTGATCCGCAAGGCGCTGGCGAACGCCGGCCTGTCGCCGGTCGAGGTGGACGCGGTGGAGGCGCACGGCACGGGCACCGTGCTGGGCGACCCGATCGAGGCGCAGGCGCTGTTGGCCACCTACGGTCAGGACCGGCCCGCCGACCGGCCGCTCTGGCTCGGCTCGGTCAAGTCGAACATCGGCCACACCCAGGCCGCGGCCGGGGTGGCCGGTGTGATCAAGATGGTGATGGCCATCCGGAACGGCGTCCTGCCCCGGACCCTGCACGTGGACCGGCCCTCGACCCATGTGGACTGGTCGGTGGGCGCCGTCGAGTTGCTGACGCAGGCCCGGGAGTGGCCGGAGACCGGCCGCCCGCGCCGCGCGGGAGTGTCCTCCTTCGGCATCGGCGGCACCAACGCGCACGTCCTGGTGCAGGAGGCGCCCGCCGAGGCAGCGGTCGCGGCGGAGGCCGCGCCGCCGGACGAGGCCGACGCCGGCACGGCGCTGCCCGTGCCCGTGCCCGTACCGGTGCCCGTGTCGGCCCGGACGGCGGCCGCCCTGCGCGGCCAGGCCGGGCGGCTCGCCCGCTTCGTCGACGACCGGGCCGACCTCCCGCTCGCCGGGACGGCCCACGCGCTCGCCACCACCCGCGCCCGGCTCGACCACCGCGCCGTGGTGCTGGCGGGCGACCGCCGGCAGCTGTCCGACGCCCTGCGCGCCCTCGAACACGGCGCGCCCGGCGCCGGGACCGTCGTCGGCAACGCCGCCGACGCGCACGGCAAGCTGGCCTTCCTCTTCACCGGCCAGGGCAGCCAGTGGGCCGGCATGGGCCGCCGGCTCGCCGAGGCGTTCCCCGTCTTCCGGGACGCCTTCGCCGCCGCCTGCGCCGCCGTCGAGCGGCACCTGGACGGCCACCTGGCTCGACCGCTGCACGAGGTCGTCTTCGCCGACCCCGGCACGGCCGACGGTGCGCTGCTCGACGAGACGATGTACACCCAGGCCGGTCTCTTCGCGCTGGAGACGGCGCTGTTCCGGCTCTTCACCTCGTGGGGCGTGCGGCCGGACCTCCTGGCCGGCCACTCGATCGGTGAGATCACCGCCGCCCACGCCGCCGGCATCCTGGACCTCGCCTCGGCGGGTGAACTGGTCGCCGCCCGTGGGCGGTTGATGCAGGCCCTGCCCACCGGCGGCGCGATGGTCGCCGTCCAGGCCACCGAGGCCGAGGTCGCGCCGCTGCTGGCCGGCGCGGCGGGCGTGGTCGGCATCGCGGCGGTCAACGGCCCCGACGCGCTGGTGCTCTCCGGCGCCGAGGACGCGGTGCTCGCCGTCGCCGCCGAGCTGGCCCGCGGCGGCCACAAGACCCGGCGGCTCGCCGTCAGCCACGCCTTCCACTCGCCCCTGATGGCGCCCATGCTGGCGGAGTTCGAGGCCGTCGCGGCCCGGCTGCGGTACCGGCCGGGCACCGTCCCCGTCGTCTCCACCCTCACCGGTGAGCTCGCCGAGGACGACCACGTCGGCACCCCCGCGTACTGGGTCGACCAGGTGCGCGGCGCCGTCCGGTTCGGCGACGCGGTCGGGGCGCTGCGCGACCAGGGCGCCGTGACCTTCCTCGAACTGGGGCCGGGCGGAGTGCTGACCGCCATGGCACTCGGCACGCTCGGCGCGCAGGCGCGGGGCTGCCTCGCCACCCTGCGCACCGACACCCCCGAGGACACCGCCGTCCTCGCCGCACTCGCCGAACTGCACGTGCGCGGCGTGGACGTGGACTGGCCCGCCGTCCTCGGCCGCCGGGTCGCAGAGGTCGGGACGGCCACGGCGGTCGGGACGGTCACGGCGGTCGGGGCCGAACTGCCCACCTACGCCTTCCAGCACGAGCGGTACTGGGTCGAGAGCGGCGCCGCCGTGGACGCCGAGGCGCTCGGCGCCCGCAGCACCGGCCACCCGCTGCTCGGCACGGTCGTCGAGGTACCCGGGGACGGCGGCGGCAGCGGCGTCGTGCTCACCGGGCGGCTCACCCGGCGCAGCCGCGGCCTGCTGGTCGACCCGGCCGGCGCCGGTGACACCGCGGTGCCGGCGGCCGTCCTGCTGGACCTGCTCGTCCGGGTCGGCAGCGAGGCCGCCAGCGGAGCCGTCCGGCGGATCACCGTCGAGACGCCGTTGACCCTGCCCGCGCACGGGCACCTCCAGGTGCGGGTGTCGGTGGAGGCCCCGGGCCCGGACGGCCTGCGCCGCGCCGGTGTGCACTCCCGGCCGGCCGGCCGGGAGCAGGACCCGTGGACCTGCCACGCCCGCGCCCTGCTGGCGCCCGGCCTGCCGCAGCCCGCCTTCGACCTGCGCAGCTGGCCCTCCGCCGACGACGCAGACGACGCCGAGGACACCGCCGGGCCCGCCGCCAAGGTGGCCGGCGTCCGCCGGCTCTGGCAGCGGGACGGCCGGCTCCTCGCCGACATCGAGCTGCCCGCCGAACGGGCCGACGAGGCCGGGGCGTTCACGCTCCACCCGGCGCTCATCGACACCGCACTGAAGGTGCTGGCCGCCCACACCGGCGGTGACGCCGCCGGTGACCGCGAGCCGACCGCCTGCGCCGACCTCGCGGTGTACGCGGAGGGCGCCGCCGCGCTGCGGCTGCGGATCACCCCGGCCGATGGTGGGGGCCACCTGGTGGAGCTGGCCGACGCGGCGGGCGAACCGGTCGCCGCCTTCGGGCCGTTGACGCTGGGGGGCACCGCCGCTCCCGCCGAGGCGCCAGGGTCCGACCCAGCCCCGGCCGGCGCCCCGCTGGCCCGGCGCGTGGTGCGGCGCGGTACGGCGGCCGGCGGCTCGATGGCCGAGCGTCTCGCCGGCCTCGCCACCGCGGAACAGCACCGCCTGCTGAGGGACCTGGTGCGGGAGAGCGCCGCCGTCGTCCTCGGCCATCAGGGCGCCGAGTCCTTCGACGGTGACCAGCCCTTCCGCGAGCTCGGCTTCGACTCCCTCAGCGCCGTCAAGCTGCGCAACCGGCTGCACGACTTCACCGGTCTGTCGCTGCCCACCAGTCTGGTCTTCGACTATCCGACCCCGTCGGTGCTGGCCGGCCACCTGCGCGCCGAACTGCTCGGTGAGCGGCCGACGGGCGCCCCGGCGCCCACCGCGGCCGCGACGGATCCGGACGAGCCGATCGCCATCATCGCCATGAGCACCCGGCTGCCCGGCGGGGTGAACAGCCCCGAGGAGCTCTGGACGCTGGTCGCGGAGGGGCGCGACGGGCTCTCGGCCTTCCCCGGCGACCGGGACTGGGACGTCGACAAGCTGTACCACCCGGACCCGGCGCACCCCGGCACCAGCTACACCCGGGTCGGCGGATTCCTGCACGACGCGGCCCAGTTCGACGCCGGACTCTTCGGCATCTCGCCGCGTGAGGCGCTCGCGATGGACCCGCAGCAGCGGCTGCTGCTGGAGACGTCCTGGGAGGCGCTGGAGCGGGCCGGTATCGACCCGCTCTCCACCCGGGGCCGCGACATCGGCGTCTTCACCGGCATCGTCCACCACGACTACGTGACCCGGCTGCGGCAGGTGCCCGACGACGTGCAGGGCTACGTCATGACCGGTACGTCGTCCAGCGTGGCCTCGGGCCGGGTGTCCTACGTGTTCGGGTTCGAGGGCCCGGCGGTGACGGTGGACACGGCGTGCTCGTCCTCGCTGGTGGCGATGCACCTGGCCGCCCAGGCGCTGCGGCGTGGGGAGTGCTCGATGGCGCTGGCCGGCGGCGCGACCGTGATGTCCAGCCCGGACGCGTTCCTGGAGTTCTCGCGGCAGCGCGGCCTCTCCGCCGACGGCCGCTGCAAGGCCTACTCCGCGACGGCCGACGGCACGGGCTGGGCGGAGGGCGTGGGCGTGGTGGTGCTGGAGCGTCTGTCCGAGGCGCGGCGCAACGGGCACCGCGTGCTGGCCGTGCTGCGCGGCAGCGCGGTGAACCAGGACGGCGCGTCCAACGGCCTGACCGCGCCGAACGGCCCGTCGCAGCAGCGGGTGATCCGCCGGGCGCTGGAGAACGCGGGCCTCACCGCGGCCGAGGTGGACGTCGTAGAGGGCCACGGCACCGGCACCTCGCTGGGCGACCCGATCGAGGTCCAGGCACTGCTGGCCACCTACGGTCAGGACCGGCCCGCCGACCGGCCGTTGCGGCTCGGGTCGCTGAAGTCCAACATCGGCCACACCCAGGCGGCGGCGGGCGTCTCCGGCGTGATCAAGATGGTGGAGGCGATGCGGCACGGCGTGATGCCCGCGACGCTCCATGTGACCGAGCCGACGCCGCAGGTGGACTGGGCGGCGGGGGCGGTGGAACTGCTGACCGAGGCCCGGGAGTGGCCGCGCGACGGCCACCCTCGCCGTGCCGCGGTCTCCTCCTTCGGCGCGAGCGGGACGAACGCCCACGTGATCCTGGAGGAGGGGCCAGAGGAGGATCCGGTCGCTGTCGAGGCCGCGCCCGACGCCGTGGTGCCGCTGGTGGTGTCGGCCAAGAGCGCCGCTTCGCTGGCCGGCCAGGCCGGGCGGCTGGTCTCCTTCGTCGAGGCGTCGGAGGCGGCCCTCGCCGCTGTGGCGGGGGCGCTGGTCTCGCGGCGGGCGGTGCTCGCCGAGCGTGCGGTGGTGGTGGCCGGTTCGCGGTCCGAGGCGTTGGCGGGGTTGGGTGCGCTGGCGCGGGGCGAGTCCCTTCCGGGGCTGGTGACGGGCAGTGTGTCGAGTCCTGGCCGGACGGTGCTGGTGTTCCCGGGTCAGGGTTCGCAGTGGGTCGGCATGGGCCGTGAACTGCTGGACTCCTCACCGGTGTTCGCCGAGCGGGTCGCGGAGTGCGGCCGAGCCCTGAGCCCGTGGGTGGACTGGTCGCTGGAGGACGTCCTGCGCGGTCAGGCGCCGGCGGAGCTGCTGGAGCGGGTGGACGTGCTCCAGCCGGCGAGCTTCGCCGTGATGGTCGGTCTGGCCGCCGTCTGGGCCTCGGCGGGCCTGGTTCCGGACGCCGTGCTGGGCCATTCGCAGGGTGAGATCGCGGCGGCCTGTGTGGCCGGTGCGTTGTCGCTGGAGGACGCGGCGCGGATCGTGGCGGTGCGCAGCCAGGTGATCGCCGGCAGCCTCGCGGGGCGTGGCGGGATGGCGTCGGTCGCGCTCTCCGAGGCCGAGGCCCTGACGAGGCTGGAGCGTTGGGCGGACCGCGTCGAGGTGGCGGCCGTCAACAGCCCGACCTCGGTGGTCGTCGCCGGTGACGCGGAGGCCCTGACCGAGGCCCTGGACGTCCTCGCGGCGGACGGGGTGCGGGTACGCCGGGTCGCGGTGGACTACGCCTCCCACACCCGCCATGTCGAGGCGATCGAGGAGACGCTGGGCAAGGCCTTCGCCGACATCCGCAGCCAGGCCCCGCAGATCCCCTTCTACTCCACCGTCACGAGCGGGTGGGTCGACGAGGCCGGCGTGCTGGACGGCGGGTACTGGTACCGCAACCTGCGGGGCCAGGTCCGCTTCGGGCCGGCCGTCGCGACGCTGCTGGGCGAGGGCCACACCGTCTTCGTCGAGTCCAGCGCCCACCCGGTCCTGGTCCAGCCGATCAACGAGATCTTCGACACCGCCGCGGACGACAGCGTCCGGCTGCGCTCCGTCGTCGGCGGTACGCTGCGCCGCGAGGAGGGCGGCCTGCGCCGGCTGCTGGCCTCGATGGCCGAACTCCACGTCCGGGGCGTGGCCGTGGACTGGACCGGCGTGCTGCCCGCCGATGCCGGCGCAGCCCAGGTGGACCTGCCGACCTACGCCTTCGACCGCCGGCACTTCTGGCTGCAGGAGGGCGAGACGCCCGACGACCTCGCCTCGGCGGCCGACGGCGCGGACTCCGACTTCTGGGCCGCCGTCGAGCAGACGGACGCCGACTCGCTCGCCCACCTGCTCGACCTGGCCTCGGCCGACCAGCGCGACGCGCTGCGGTCGGTCGTACCGGTCCTCGCGGACTGGCGCGGTCGGCGGCGCCGCCGGTCGAGCGCGGAGAAGCTGCGCTACAACGTCACCTGGCGGCCGCTGGAACGCGAAGCCGCCGGTGTACCGGGCGGCCGGTGGCTGGTGGTCGTCCCCGCCGGGCGCCCGGCGGACGCACCCGCCGACGACCTGACGGCGGCGCTGGCCGGGCAGGGGCTCGACCTCGTCACGCTGGAGGTCGAGGCCGCCGGAGCCACCCGCGCCCGCCTCGCGGAGCGCCTGACCACCGTGCTGGCCGAGCACGACGTGACCGGCGTGCTCTCCCTGCTCGCGCTCGACCCCGGGACCGCCGCGCCGGACGTGAGCGCCACCGTGGCGACCCTCGCGCTGATCCAGGCCCTCGGCGACGCCGGGGCCGGCCGGCCGCTCTGGTGCCTCACCCGGGGCGCGGTCAACATCGGCATCCAGGACACCCTCACCGCACCGGCCCAGGCCGCGCTGTGGGGCCTGGGCCGGGCCGCCGCCCTGGAGTTCCCCGACCGGTGGGGCGGCCTGATCGACCTGCCCGCGGCGAACGACGCCCGGACGGCCCAGTACCTGCTCGGGGCGCTGAACGGCGCCGCCGGAGACGACCAGCTCGCCGTCCGCCGCTCGGGCGTCTACAGCCGCCGGCTGGTCCGCAAGCCCGCGCCGGAGCCCGCCGCCGGCGGCGGCTGGCAGCCGAGCGGCACCGTGCTGGTGACCGGAGGCGCCGAAGGGCTCGGCCGGCACGCCGCGCTCTGGCTGGCGCGCTCCGGCGCCCGCCGGCTGATCGTCACCACCGGGCCCCGGACCCCCGAGGACGTGCTGGCCGGACTGCGGGAGGAACTCGCCGCGCTGGGCACGGACACCGCCGTGGTGTCCTGCGCCGACGCCGACCGGGACGAACTCGCCCGGCTGGTCGCCGAAACGCCCGCGGAACAGCCGCTCACCGCCGTGCTGCACGCGGCCGACCTGCCCTGGACCGGCACCGTCACCGACACCGGCGCGGCGGACCTCGCCGAGGTGTTCGCCGCCAAGGTGGACACGGCCTTCTGGCTCGACGAACTGCTCACGGACACCCCGCTCGACGCGTTCGTCGTCTTCTCCTCGATCGCCGGCGTCTGGGGCGGCGGCGGGCAGGGCCTCTCCGGCGCGGCCAACACCGCGCTCGACGCCCTGGTCGAGTGGCGCCGGGGGCGCGGCCTGCGGGCCACCTCGATCGCCTGGGGCGCCCTCGACCAGGTCGGCGCGGGCATGGACGAGGCGACTCTCACCCAGCTTCGCCGCCGGGGTGTGCTGCCGATGGCCCCGCAGGTCGCGATGACCGCTTTCGAGCAGGCGGTGGAGGCCCAGGAGAAGTTCGTCACGGTGGCCGACATGGACTGGGAGGCCTTCATCCCGGCGTTCACCTCCGTCCGGGCCAGCCCCCTGTTCGCCGACCTCCCCGAGGCCGACGCCGCCCTGCGGGCCTCCCAGCCGGACGCCGGGAACAGCGACACCACGTCCTCGCTGGTGGACTCGCTGCGGGCGGTGGCGGAGGCCGAGCAGAGCCGGATCCTGCTGAAGCTCGTCTGCGGCCACGCCGCGACCGTCCTGGGTCACAGCGGTGCCGAGAGCATCGGCCCGCTGCAGGCCTTCCAGGAGGTCGGCTTCGACTCGCTGGCCGCCGTCAACCTCCGCAACAGCCTCCATGTGGCCACCGGGCTACGGCTGCCCGCGACCCTGATCTTCGACTACCCCACCCCGGACGCCCTCGTCGGCTACCTGCGCTCCGAACTCCTGCGGGACACCGGCGACGACCTCGACGGGCGGGAGGACGACCTGCGGCGCGCGCTCGCGGACGTCCCGTTCGCCCGCTTCAAGGAGGCGGGCCTCCTGGACACCCTGCTCGCCCTCGTCGAGACCGAGGACGCCGCCGCACCCGACGCGGCGGCCGAACCGGCCGCGGACGACGACGACCTGATCGACGCCATGGACGTTGCCGACCTCGTGCAGCGCGCCCTGGGCAGGACGAACTGACCCGGACGACCGGATGACCCGGACGACCCGGATGACTCGGACAACTCGGACGACCCTGATGACCCGGTACGACCAGCTGACCACTGACAGCGGACTGACACGGAGGACGTAGGAACATGACGACGCCGGACGAGCAGATCGTCAACGCACTTCGTGCCTCGCTGAAGGAGAACGCGCGGCTTCAGCAGGAGAACCAGAAGCTCCTCGAAGCCCCCGCCGAGCCCATCGCCATCGTGTCGATGGCCTGCCGCTACGCGGGCGGGATCCGTACTCCCGAGGACCTCTGGCGGGTCGTCACCGACGGCACCGACGTGTACACCGCCTTCCCCGAGGACCGCGGCTGGGACCTCGAAGGCCTCTACCACCCGGACCCGGACAACCCCGGCACCACCTACGTGCGCGAGGGCGCCTTCCTGCACGACGCGGGCCAGTTCGACGCCGGCTTCTTCGGCATCTCGCCGCGCGAGGCGCTCGCCATGGACCCGCAGCAGCGGCAGCTGCTGGAGGTGTCCTGGGAGGCGCTGGAGCGGGCCGGCATCGCCCCGCACTCCGTCCGGGGCACCGACATCGGCGTGTTCGCCGGCATCGTGCACCAGGACTACGCCCCGGACCTCAGCGGCTACGAGGGCTTCCTCAGCCTGGAGCGGGCCCTGGGCACGGCCGGCGGCGTCGCCTCCGGCCGGGTCGCCTACTCCCTCGGGCTGGAGGGCCCGGCGGTCACCGTCGACACCATGTGCTCCTCGTCGCTGGTCGCCATCCACCTGGCCGCCCAGGCGCTGCGCCGCGGCGAGTGCTCGATGGCGCTGGCCGGCGGCGCGACCGTGATGTCGACCCCGGGCGGGTTCGTGGGCTTCGCCCGCCAGCGCGGCCTGGCCTTCGACGGCCGCTGCAAGTCCTACGCGGCCTGCGCCGACGGCTCCAGCTGGGCCGAGGGCGCCGGCGTCGTCCTGCTGGAGAAGCTCTCCCGGGCGCGGGAGCTGGGCCACCGCGTCCTGGCGGTCATCCGGGGCTCCGCGCTCAACCAGGACGGCGCGTCCAACGGTCTGACCGCACCCAACGGCCCGGCGCAGCAGCGGGTCATCCGCAAGGCCCTGGACAGCGCCAACCTCTCCACGGCCGACATCGACATGGTCGAGGGCCACGGCACCGGGACCGTCCTCGGCGACCCGATCGAGGCGCAGGCGCTGCTCGCCACCTACGGCCAGGACCGTTCCGCCGACCGCCCGCTGCGGCTGGGCTCGGTCAAGTCGGTGATCGGCCACACCCAGGCGGCGTCCGGTGTCGCCGGTGTGATCAACATGGTGCAGGCGCTGCGGCACGGCGTGATGCCGGCCACCCGCCACGTCGACGCACCCACCCCGCAGGTGGACTGGTCGGCGGGCGCCGTCGAGCTGCTGACGCAGGCCCGGGAGTGGCCGGAGACCGACCGGCCGCGCCGGGCCGGGGTGTCCTCCTTCGGCGCGAGCGGCACCAACGCGCACCTGATCCTGGAGCAGGTGCCCGAGGAGGAGCCGGTCGCTCCCGGGGACGTGCCCGACGCGGTGGTGCCCCTGGTGGTGTCGGCCGCCTCGACCGGTTCGCTGACCGGCCAGGCCGAGCGGCTGGTCTCCTTCCTCGACGCCTCGGAGGCGGTCTCCCTCGCCGGTGTGGCGGGGGCACTGGCCACCGGGCGGGCGGTGCTCGGCGAGCGCGCGGTGGTGGTGGCGGGTTCGAAGGACGAGGCGCTGGCCGGGCTGGCCGCGCTGGCCCGGGGCGAGTCCGCCGCCGGGCTGGTGACGGGCACCTCGGGCGGGGCGGGCAAGCTCGTCCTGGTCTTCCCCGGGCAGGGCTCGCAGTGGGTCGGCATGGGCCGTGAACTGCTGGACTCCTCACCGGTGTTCGCCGAGCGGGTCGCGGAGTGTGCGGCCGCCCTGGAGCGCTGGGTGGACTGGTCGCTGGAGGACGTGCTGCGCGGCGAGGCCCCGGCGGAGCTGCTGGAGCGCGTGGACGTGCTCCAGCCGGCGAGCTTCGCGGTGATGGTCGGTCTGGCCGCCGTCTGGGCCTCGGCGGGCGTGCTGCCGGACGCGGTGGTCGGCCACTCGCAGGGCGAGATCGCGGCGGCCTGCGTGGCCGGTGCGCTGTCGCTGGAGGACGCCGCCCGGATCGTCGCGGTGCGCAGCCAGGTGATCGCCGGCAGCCTCGCGGGGCGCGGCGGAATGGCCTCGGTGGCCCTCTCCGAGACCGACGCCGCCGAGCGACTGGAGCGCTGGGCGGACCGCGTCGAGGTGGCGGCCGTCAACGGCCCGTCCTCCGTCGTGGTCGCCGGTGACGCCGAGGCCCTCGACGAGGTCCTCGACGCCCTGGAGGACCAGGGTGTGCGGGTGCGCCGGATCGCGGTGGACTACGCCTCCCACTCCCGGCACGTCGAGGCGATCCAGGAGACCCTCACCGAGGCCTTCGCGGACATCCGCGGTCAGGCCCCGCAGATCCCGTTCTACTCCACCGTCACCGGCGGGTGGGTCGGCGAGGCCGGGGTGCTGGACGGCGGCTACTGGTACCGCAACCTGCGCGGCCAGGTCCGCTTCGGCCCGGCCGTCGCCGCGCTGCTGGGCGAGGGCCACACCGTCTTCGTCGAGTCCAGCGCCCACCCGGTGCTCGTCCAGCCGATCAGCGAGATCGTGGACGCCGCCGACGCGACGGCCGTGGTGACCGGCTCGCTGCGCCGCGAGGAGGGCGGGCCGCGCCGGCTGCTGACCTCGATGGCCGAACTCTTCGTCCGGGGCGTCGCGGTGGACTGGACCGGCCTGCTGCCCGCCGGGGCCGCCGACGCCGTGGTCGACCTGCCGACCTACGCCTTCGACCACCAGCACTACTGGCTCCAGCTGACCGGCTCGGCCACCGACGCCGCCTCGCTGGGCCTCACCGGCACCGACCACCCGCTGCTCGGCGCCGTGGTGCGGCTGCCGCAGTCGGACGGTCTGGTGTTCACCTCACGCCTGTCGCTGCGCACCCACCCCTGGCTCGCCGACCACGCCATGCAGGGCGTGGTGATCGTCCCCGGCACCGTCTACGTCGACCTGGCGGTGCGCGCGGGTGACGAGTTCGGCTGCGGCATCCTCGAAGAGCTGGTCATCGAGGCCCCGCTGGTGCTGCCCGAGCAGGGCGGCGTCCGGGTGCAGGTGGCCGTCGGCGGCCCCGGCCCGACCGGTTCCCGCACGGTGGACGTCTACTCCCTGCGCGAGGACGCCGCCGGTGAGGACGGCGACGGCGAGTGGACCAGGCACGCCACCGGTCTGCTGTCGGCCACCGCCCCGAGCGGCAGCACCACGCCCGCCGTGGACTTCGCCGCCTGGCCCCCGGCCGGCGCCGAGCCCGTGGAGATCGAGGACTTCTACACCGACCTGGTCGTCCGCGGCTACTCCTACGGCCCGGCGTTCCAGGGCCTGCGGGCGGTCTGGCGGCGCGGCGACGAGCTCTTCGCCGAGGCCGTGCTGCCCGCGGAACAGCGGGAGCACGCCGACAAGTTCGGCATCCACCCCGCCCTGCTGGACGCCGCCCTGCACACCAACGCGTTCAGCAACCCGGAGGACGGCCGCAACGTGCTGCCGTTCGCCTGGAACGGGCTGGTCCTGCACGCCCTGGGCGCCTCCGCGCTGCGGGTGCGGGTCGCCCCCCGGGGTACCGACGCGCTGTCCTTCCAGGCCGCCGACGAGGCCGGCGAGCTGGTCCTGACGATGGACTCGCTGGTCTCCCTGCCGGTCTCCGCCGAGCAGTTGGGCAGTGCGGCGGGCCAGGACGGCCGGGACTCGCTGTTCCGGGTGGAGTGGACCGCGCTGCCCGCACCCGAGGGCGCCACGTCCGCGCCGGTCTGGGCCCCGCTGTCCGGCCCGGACGACGTGGCCGCGCTCGCCGCCCGCGAGAGCGTCCCGGCGGTCGCCGTCCTCGACGCGAGCAGTGACGACACCGCCGCCGACCCGCTGGAACTCACCTGCCGGGTGCTGGCCGCGATCCAGGCCTGGACCGCCACCCCGGGCCTGGCGGACGCCCGGCTGGTGGTGGCGACCCGGGGCGCGGTGCCCGCCGGCGGCGACGCCGCGGTGACCGACCCGGCCGGCGCCGCCGTCTGGGGCCTGGTCCGGGCGGCTCAGGCGGAGAACCCCGACCGGATCGTCCTGGTGGACCTCGACCCCGCCGCCGCCACCGGCGCGGGCCCCGTCCTCGGGGCGGTGCTGGCCTCCGGCGAGCCGCAGGTCGCCGTCCGCGGCACCGTCCTGTCCGCCTCCCGCCTGGTGCGCGCCGAGACCGCCCCGGCGGTCGACCCGGCCGAGCAGGCCGACGGGGCCGACGCGCCGGTGGCCTTCGACCCCGAGGGCACCGTCCTGGTCACCGGCGGCACCGGCTCGCTGGGCGCGGTGGTGGCCCGCCACCTGGTCACCCGGCACGGCGTGCGGCACCTCGTGCTGGCCAGCCGCCGCGGCCCCGACGCCGAGGGGGCCGACGACCTGGCCGCCGAGCTGGCCGAGCTCGGGGCCTCCGTGTCGGTCGTCGCGAGCGACGTCGCCGACCGTGAGGCGGTGGCGGCGCTGCTGACCGCCGTCCCGGCCGCACACCCGCTGACCGGTCTCGTGCACCTGGCGGGCATCCTGGACGACGGTGTGATCGGCGCGCTGACGCCCGAGCGGATCGCCGGCGTCTTCGCGCCCAAGGTGACGGCGGTGCGCCACCTGGATGAGCTGACCCGCGAACTCGCCCCGGAGCTCCGGGCGTTCGTGGTGTTCTCGTCCGCCGCCGCGCTGCTCGGCTCGGCCGGCCAGGGCAGCTACGCCGCCGCCAACGCCTACCTCGACGCCCTGATGACCCGTCGTCGGGCCACCGGCCTGCCCGGTGTGTCGCTGGCCTGGGGCCTGTGGGAGCAGAGCACCGGCCTGACCGCGCACCTGAGCGAGGTCGACCAGGCCCGGATGAGCCGCGGCGGTGTCCTGGCGCTGACCCCGGCCGAGGGCCTGGCCCACTTCGACACCGGCCTGCACGCCGAGCAGGCGCTGCTGGTCCCGATCAAGCTCGACCTGCGGGCACTGCGGTCCGATACCGCTTCCGGCGGCGCCGTCCCTCACATGCTGCGCAGCCTGGTGCGGGGCGGTCGCCGGCTGGCGCGGGCCGCCGCCGGTGACGGCAGCGGGCTGGTCCGCCGCCTCGCCGGGAAGTCCGAGGCCGAGCAGGAGAGCATCCTGCTGGGCATCGTCCAGGCGGAGGCCACCGCCGTGCTCGGCTTCAACGGCCAGGAACTGGCCCAGGGCACCCGCGGTTTCAGCGACATCGGCTTCGACTCGCTCACCGCGGTCGAGCTCCGCAACCGGCTGAGCGCCGCGACCGGGGTCAAGCTGCCCGCCACCCTGATCTTCGACTACCCCACGCCGGTGGCGCTCGCCCGCTTCCTGCGCGAGGAGCTCGGTGACACCGCGGCCGGTGCCGCCGCCGCCCCCACGGTGGTCGCGGCCGACCCGGACGAGCCGATCGCCATCGTCGGCATGGCCTGCCGGCTGCCCGGCGGCGTCGTCGACCCCGAGGGCCTGTGGCGCCTGGTGCACGAGGGCCGCGACGGCATGGTGGGCTTCCCGGACAACCGCGGCTGGAACCTCGACGGCCTCTTCGACGATGACGCGGCGAAGCCCGGCACCTCCTACGTGCACCGGGGCGGCTTCCTGCACGACGCCGGGGAGTTCGACGCCGAGTTCTTCGGGATCTCGCCGCGCGAGGCACTGGCGATGGACCCGCAGCAGCGCCTGCTACTGGAGGCCTCGTGGGAGGCCCTGGAGCGCGCCGGCATCAACCCCGGCACGGCGCGCGGCGGCAACATCGGCGTCTTCTCCGGTGTCTCCATCCACGACTACGTCGAGTCCCTCACCAGCATGCCCGCCGAGCTCGAAGGCTTCGTGACCACCGCGACCGCGGGCAGCGTGGCGTCGGGCCGGGTGTCCTACGTGTTCGGGTTCGAGGGCCCGGCGGTGACGGTCGACACGGCGTGCTCCTCCTCGCTGGTGGCGATCCACCTGGCCGCGCAGGCGCTGCGGTCGGGCGAGTGCTCGCTGGCTCTGGCCGGCGGCGTCGCCGTGATGGGCTCGCCGGTCGGCGTCCTCGGCATGTCGCGCCAGCGCGGCCTCGCGGCCGACGGCCGGGTCAAGGCGTTCTCGGCGGGCGCCGACGGCACCATCCTGTCCGAGGGCGTGGGCATCGTGGTGCTGGAGCGGCTCTCCGAGGCGCGGCGCAACGGGCACCAGGTGCTGGCCGTGCTGCGCGGCAGCGCGGTGAACCAGGACGGCGCGTCCAACGGTCTGACCGCGCCGAACGGCCCCTCGCAGCAGCGGGTGATCCGCAAGGCCCTGGCCAACGCGGGCCTGGACGCCTCGGACATCGACGTGGTGGAGGCGCACGGCACCGGGACGGCGCTGGGCGACCCGATCGAGGCGCAGGCGCTGCTGGCCACCTACGGCCGCGACCGTGACCCGGAGCGTCCGCTCTGGCTCGGCTCGCTGAAGTCCAACATCGGCCACACGCAGGCCGCGGCCGGTGTCGCGGCCGTCATCAAGATGGTGCAGGCGATGCGGCACGGTGTGCTGCCCTCCACGCTGCACGTGACCGAGCCGACGCCGCAGGTGGACTGGACCGCCGGCGCGGTGGAGCTGCTGACCGAGCCACGCGACTGGGCCGGCGGCGGCCGACCGCGTCGCGCCGGGGTCTCCTCCTTCGGGATCAGCGGCACCAACGCGCACCTGATCCTGGAGGAGTCCACCGAGGTGCCGGCGGTCGAGCCGGCGGCGGGCGAGGTGCCGCCGGGCGACGCGGTGGTGCCGCTGGTGGTGTCGGCGGCGTCGACCGGTTCGCTGGCCGGTCAGGCCGAGCGGCTGGTCTCCTTCCTGGACACCGCGGATGCGGTGTCGCTGCCCGCGACGGCGAACGCGCTGGTGTCCCGGCGCGCGCTGCTGTCCGAGCGCGCGGTGGTGGTGGCCGGTTCGCGGTCCGAGGCGTTGGCGGGGCTGGGTGCGCTGGCGCGGGGCGAGTCCGCGCCGGGGCTGGTGACCGGCGGCTCGCTCGGCTCGGCCGGCGCGGGCCGGACGGTGCTGGTCTTCCCGGGCCAGGGTTCGCAGTGGGCCGGTATGGGTCGTGAACTGCTGGACTCCTCGCCGGTGTTCGCGGAGCGGGTGGCGGCGTGTGCGGCCGCCCTGGGCCCGTGGGTGGACTGGTCGCTGGAGGAGGTTCTGCGCGGCGACGCCCCGGCGGAGCTGCTGGAGCGGGTGGACGTGCTCCAGCCGGCGAGCTTCGCGGTGATGGTCGGTCTGGCCGCCGTGTGGGCGTCCGTGGGTGTGGTGCCGGACGCCGTGCTGGGTCACTCGCAGGGTGAGATCGCGGCGGCCTGTGTGGCCGGTGCGCTCTCGCTGGAGGACGCCGCCCGGATCGTGGCCGTGCGCAGCCAGGTGATCGCCGGCCGGCTGGCCGGGCGTGGCGGGATGGCGTCGGTGGCGCTCTCCGAGAGCGAGGCCGTGACGAGGCTGGAGCGTTGGGCGGACCGGGTCGAGGTGGCGGCCGTCAACGGTCCGACCTCGGTGGTCGTCGCCGGTGACGCGGAGGCCCTCGACGAGGCGCTGGAGGTCCTGGCGGTGGACGGGGTGCGGGTGCGCCGGGTCGCGGTGGACTACGCCTCCCACACCCGCCATGTCGAGGCGATCGAGGACACGCTGGGTGAGGCGTTCGCGGACATCCGCAGCCAGGCCCCGCTGGTGCCGTTCTACTCGACGGTCACGGGTGGGTGGGTCGACGAGGCGGGTGTGCTGGACGGCGGGTACTGGTACCGCAACCTGCGGGGCCAGGTCCGCTTCGGGCCGGCCATTGCCGCGCTGCTGGGCGAGGGCCACACCGTCTTCGTCGAGTCCAGCGCCCACCCGGTGCTCGTCCAGCCGATCAACGAGATCGTCGACGAGGCCGCGGCAGATGCCCTGGTCACCGGCTCGCTGCGCCGGGACGAGGGCGGCCTGCGCCGGCTGCTGACCTCGATGGCCGAACTCCACGTCCGCGGCGTGGCCGTGGACTGGACCGGCATGCTGCCCGCCGATGCCGGCGCAGCCCAGGTGGACCTGCCGACCTACGCCTTCGACCACCGGCACTACTGGCTCCAGACCGCCCCGGCCACCGACGCGGCCTCGCTCGGCCAGGCCACCGTCGACCACCCGCTGATCGGCGCCGTCGTCCGGCTGCCGCAGTCGGACGGGCTGGCCTTCACCTCGCGCCTGTCGCTGCGCACCCACCCCTGGCTGGCCGACCACGTCGTCGGCGGCGCCGTCCCCGTCCCCGGCGCCGCGCTGGTGGAACTGGCGGTGCGGGCCGGTGACGAGGTCGGCTGCGGCACGCTCGACGAGCTGGTGATCGAGGCCCCGCTGGTGCTGCCCGAACAGGGTGGCGTCCGGGTCCAGGTCACCGTCGGCGGCCCCGACGGGAACGGCGCCCGCAGCGTCGACATCTACGCCACCCGCGAGGACGCCGACGAGGACACCGGCGCCGACGCGTGGACCCGGCACGCCACCGGCCGGCTCTCCCCGGCGACGGCGGCCCGCACCGAGGCGCACGGCGACCTCGTCGTCTGGCCGCCCACCGGCGCCCGGCAGGCGGGCGCCGACGAGCTCTACGACGACCTGCTCCGCCTCGGCTACGCCTTCGGCCCGGCCTTCCAGGGCGTCCGAGGGCTCTGGCGGCGCGGCGAGGAGGTCTTCGCCGAGGTCGTCCTGCCCGAGGATCAGCACGCCGACGCCGGCCGGTTCGGCATCCACCCGGCGCTCCTGGACGCCGCCCTCCAGTCCGGCCTGCGGCACGCCGCCGTGGCGGACGAGGCCGCGGGCGGCCAGCGGCTGTGGCAGCCGTCCGAGTGGACCGGCCTCACGCTCCACGCCATCGGCGCTTCGGTGCTGCGGGTGCGGCTCGCGCGGTCCGGCCAGGGCGGGCTGTCGCTGGATGCCGCCGACGAGACCGGCGGCCCGGTCCTGACGCTGGACGCGCTCTCCTTCCTGCCGGTCTCCGCCGAGCAGCTCTCGGCCGCGGCCGCGGACGCCGGCCCCGACTCCCTCTTCCGGGTGGAGTGGGCCGAGCTGCCCGCGGCGCCCGCCGGCGGTGGGTCGCTGCCGCCGTGGGTGCCGCTGTTCCACGCGGACGAGGTGCAGATCCTCGCCGACAACGTCACCACCCCGGTGGTCGCGCTGGTGGAGGCGATCGGCCGGGGCGGGGACGCCCTGGCGCTGACCAACCGGATCCTGGAGCTCGTCCGGACCTGGCTGGCCGCACCGAGCCTGGAGGACTCCCGGCTGGTGCTGGTCACCCACGGTGCGGTGCCCGCCGGCGGCGACGCCGCGGTGACCGACCCGGCCGGCTCGGCCGTCTGGGGCCTGATCCGCGCGGCCCAGGCGGAGAACCCCGACCGGATCGTCCTGCTGGACACCGACACCGCCACCGACGTCACCTCCGCCGCGGTCGTCGAACCGCTGCTCGCCGCCCTGCTGGCGACCGGTGAGCCGCAGGTCGCCGTGCGTGGCGGCGCACTGTCCGCGCCGCGGCTGGTCCGCGCCGCCGGCGGCGACACGACCGGAACCGACCCGGCCTTCCGCCCCGGCGGCACCGTCCTGGTCACCGGCGGCACCGGTTCGCTGGGCGCCCTGGTGGCCCGGCATCTGGTCACCGAGCACGGTGTCCGGCACCTCGTGCTGGTCAGCCGGCGCGGTGTGCAGGCGCAGGGCGCGCCCGAGCTGGCGGCCGAACTGGCCGGGCTCGGCGCGGCGGTGACGGTGGAGTCCTGCGACGTCGCCGACCGCGAGGCGGTGGCGGCGCTGCTGGCCGCCGTGCCGGTCGAGCACCCGCTGACCGGCGTCGTGCACACCGCGGGTGTGCTGGACGACGGGGTGATCGGCGCGCTGACGCCCGAGCGGATCGCCGGCGTCTTCGCGCCCAAGGCGACGGCGGTGCGCCACCTGGACGAGCTGACCCGCGACCTCGACCTGACCACGTTCGCGGTGTTCTCCTCCGCCGCCGGCCTGTTCGGCTCGGCCGGTCAGGGCAACTACGCGGCGGCCAACGCCTACCTCGACGGCCTGATGGCCCGTCGTCGGGCCGACGGCCTGTCCGGGGTGTCGCTGGCCTGGGGCCTGTGGGAGCAGAGCACCGGCCTGACCGCGCACCTGAGCGAGGTCGACCAGGCCCGGATGAGCCGCGGCGGTGTCCTGGCGCTGACCCCGGCCGAGGGCCTGGCCCTGTTCGACGCGGCCCTGCACGCCGACCGGGCCCTGGTGGTGCCGATCAAGCTCGACCTGCGGGCGGCCCGCGCCGACGCGGCGTCCGGCGGCGCCGTCCAGCCGCTGATGCGGGGTCTGGTCCGGACCGGCCGGCAGGCCGTGCGGGCCGCCGCCGCACAGCGCGGCGGCGGGCTGGCGGACCGGCTGGCCGGACTGTCGGCCGCCGAGCAGGAGACCCTGCTGCTGGACCTCGTCCGCAGCCAGGTGGCGACCGTCCTCGGCCACGCCGGGGCGGACAACGTCAAGGCGGAGAAGGCGTTCAAGGACGCCGGCTTCGACTCGCTCACCTCCGTCGAACTGCGCAACCGGGTGCGCGAGGCCACCGGCCTCAACCTGCCCACCACCGTCGTCTTCGACTACCCGACCCCGCTCGCCCTGGCCCGCCACCTGCACGGCGCGTTCGGCCACGTGGCCGCCGCGGCGGGCTCGGCGGCGCCGACCGTCCTGGTCGCCGACCCGGACGAGCCGATCGCGATCGTCGGCATGGCCTGCCGGCTGCCCGGCGGTGTGGCGAGCCCGGAGGACCTGTGGCGGCTGGTCGCCGACGGCCGGGAAGCCCTCTCGCCGTTCCCGGAGGACCGCGGCTGGGACCTGGACGGCCTGTTCGACGCCGACCCCGGCCGGGTCGGCACCTCGTACGTCGACCGGGGCGGATTCCTGCACGAGGCCGGGCTGTTCGACGCGGGCTTCTTCGGGATCTCGCCGCGTGAGGCGCTCGCGATGGACCCGCAGCAGCGGCTGCTGCTGGAGGCGTCCTGGGAGGCCCTGGAGCGCGCGGGCATCGACCCGGCGGCGCTGAAGGGCACGGACGTCGGCGTCTTCTCCGGCGTGATGAGTCAGGGCTACGGATTCGGCGGGGAGATCCCGGCGGAGCTGAGCGGCTTCACCGCGACGGGCTCCGCCGGCAGTGTGGCCTCCGGCCGGGTCTCCTACGTGTTCGGCTTCGAGGGCCCGGCGGTCACCGTGGACACCGCCTGCTCGTCGTCCCTGGTGGCGATCCACCTGGCGGCGCAGGCGCTGCGGCAGGGCGAGTGCTCGATGGCGCTCGCCGGCGGCGCGACCGTGCTGGCCAACCCGCACACCTTCGTGGAGTTCTCCCGCCAGCAGGCGCTCTCGCCCGACGGCCGCTGCAAGGCCTTCTCCTCGACGGCGGACGGCACCGGCTGGGCCGAGGGTGCGGGCGTGGTGGTGCTGGAGCGGCTGTCGGAGGCGCGCCGCAAGGGCCACCCGGTGCTCGCGGTGGTGCGCGGCAGTGCGGTGAACCAGGACGGCGCGTCCAACGGTCTGACGGCGCCCAACGGCCCCTCGCAGCAGCGGGTGATCCGCAAGGCCCTCGCCAACGCGGGCCTGTCCACCGTCGAGGTGGACGCGGTCGAGGCGCACGGCACGGGCACGGTGCTCGGTGACCCGATCGAGGCGCAGGCGCTGCTGGCCACCTACGGCCAGGACCGCGAGCCGGGGCGTCCGCTCTGGCTCGGGTCCGTCAAGTCCAACCTGGGCCACGCGCAGGCGGCGGCCGGTGTCGCCGGTGTGATCAAGATGGTGGAGGCGCTGCGGCACGCGGTGCTGCCGCCCACCCTGCACGTCGAGGCGCCCTCGACCGAGGTGGACTGGGAGACCGGCGCGGTCGAGCTGCTGACCGAGGCGCGGGCGTGGCCGGAGACCGGCCGGCCGCGTCGCGGCGGGGTGTCCGCCTTCGGTGTCAGTGGGACCAACGCCCACCTGATCCTGGAGCAGGCGCCCGAGGAGGAGCCGGAGCCCGTCGCGGTCCGGGCCGTGCCTGCGGGTGTGGTGCCGCTGGTGCTGTCGGCGAAGAGCGCCGGTTCGCTGGCCGGCCAGGCCGAGCGGCTGGCGGCCTTCGTCGAGGCGTCGGGGCCGGGGGTTGCGGACGTCGCCGCCGCGCTGGTGGCGCAGCGGGCGCTGCTGTCCGAGCGGGCGGTGGTGCTGGCCGGGTCCGCCGACGAGGCGGTGTCCGGCCTGGCTGTGCCGGCGCGGGGCGGGAGCAGCCCGGTGGTGGTGACCGGGACGGTGTCCGACACGGCCCGGACGGTGCTGGTCTTCCCGGGGCAGGGTTCGCAACGGATCGGGATGGGTCGGGAGTTGGCCGAGCGGTACCCGGTGTTCGCCGAGGCGTTCGACGCGGCGTGTGCCGCGCTGGACGCGCAGCTGGCGGGCTGGGTGGAGCACTCGGTCAAGGACGTGGTGTTCGGTACGGCGGGTGAGGGTCTGCTGGACCGGACGGTGTTCACCCAGGCGGGTCTGTTCGCCGTCGAGACGGCGTTGTTCCGGCTGGTGGAGTCCTGGGGGGTGCGGCCGGACGCGGTGCTGGGTCACTCGATCGGTGAGCTCACGGCCGCGCATGTGGCGGGGGTGTTGTCCCTCGCGGATGCGGCGGCGGTCGTGGCCGCGCGTGGCCGGTTGATGCAGGCGCTGCCGGAGGGTGGCGCGATGGTGGCGGTGGCCGCCACGGAGGCCGAGGTCGCCGAACTCCTGGGTGACGGGGTGGATTTGGCGGCGGTGAACGGTCCGTCGTCGGTGGTGCTCTCCGGTGAGGAGGCGGCCGTGCTGAAGGCGGCCGAGGGTCTGAAGGCGCAGGGCCGCAAGGTCAAGCGGCTCACGGTCTCGCACGCCTTCCACTCGGCACTGATGGAGCCGATGCTGGCGGAGTTCGCGGCCGTGCTGGCGGATGTGGAGTGGAGCGAGCCGAAGCTGCCGGTGATCTCGAACGTCACCGGCCGAGCTGCTGAACCCGGTCAACTGGTCGATCCCGCCTACTGGGTGGAGCACGTCCGCCGTCCCGTCCGGTTCGCCGAGGGCATCGCCGCGGCGGCCGAGGTCGGTGGCGCACTGTTCGTCGAGCTCGGCCCGGGTGCCGCGCTCAGCGGCGTGGTGGCGGAGTCCGCCGGCGAGGACGCGGTCTGTGTCGCGGCGCTGCGCGACGGCCGCCCCGAGGCGCACACCCTGCTCGCCTCGGTCGCCGAACTCTTCGTCCGGGGCGTCGAGGTGGACTGGGCCAAGACCCTGCCCGCCGGCCTCCCGGCCGCGCACCTGGAGCTGCCGACCTACGCCTTCGACCACCGGCACTACTGGCTGCGGACCACCCCGGCCACCGACGCCGTCTCGCTCGGCCAGGTCACCGCCGACCACCCGCTGCTCGGCGCGGTGGTGGAGGTGCCCGAAACCGGCGGGGTGCTCTGCACCTCGCGGCTGTCCCTGCGCACCCACGCCTGGTTGGCCGACCACGCCGTCGGCGGTGTCGTGCTGGTGCCCGGCACCGGTCTGGTGGAGCTGGCCGTGCGGGCCGGCGACGTGGTGGCCGCCGGCGCGCTCGACGAACTGGTCATCGAGGCACCGCTGGTGGTGCCCGAGCACGGCGGGGTCCGGGTCCAGGTCGCCGTCGGCGGCCCCGACGAGAGCGGCACGCGCACCGTCGCCGTCTACTCGGCCCGCGAGGACGCGGCCGGCGAGATCGGCCCGGACGCCTGGACCAGGCACGCGGCCGGCACCCTGGCGGCGGCCGCGGCCGATCCCACGCAGACACCCGGATTCGACACCACCGTCTGGCCGCCGGCCGGCGCGGAGCTCGTGGACCTCGACGTCGCCGGCTTCTACGACGACCTCGCCCGCCACGGCTACGCCTACGGCCCGGCGTTCCAGGGCCTGCGGGCGGTCTGGCGGCGCGGCGAGGAACTCTTCGCCGAGGTCGTCCTGCCCGACGAGCGGCGCGACGAGGCCACCCGCTTCGGCATCCACCCGGCCCTGCTCGACGCGGTCCTGCACACCCAGGCGTTCGCCCAGCCCGACGACGGCCACAACGTGCTGCCGTTCGCCTGGAACGGGCTGGTGCTGCACGCCGCCGGTGCCGGGGCCCTCAAGGTCCGGATCGCACCGCAGGGTCCCGACAAGCTCGGGCTGACCGCGGTCGACGAGGCCGGCGGCGCCGTCCTGACGGTGGACTCGGTCACCTTCCGCCCGGTGGACGTCGAGCAGCTGGACACCGCCGCGGCGGCCGACGAGGGCCGCGACGCGCTGTTCCGCCTGGAGTGGAGCGCGCTGACCGCGGCACCGCGGGCGGCCGAAGCGGCGCCGTCCTGGGTGCCGGTCGCCACCGGCGAGGACGTGGCCGCCCTGGCCGGTGAGGCACCCGCCGTGGCCGTCCTGGAGGCCCACGGCCGCGGTGGCGCCGACGAGGTGCTCACCCTGACCGGAACGGCACTGGAGGTCGTCCAGGCCTGGCTGGCCGACGAGGCGTTCGAGGACTCGCGGCTCGTGGTCGTCACCCGGGGCGCGGTACCGGCAGGCAGCGACGCCGACGTCACCGACCTGGCCGGAGCGGCGGTGTGGGGCCTGCTGCGCACCGCCCAGGCCGAGAACCCGGACCGGATCGTGCTGCTCGACCTCGACCCGGACACCGAGGACTCGTTCACCACCGTGCTCGGCGCCGTCCTGGCCGCCGACGAGCCGCAGGTCGCGGTGCGTGGTGCGGCGCTGTCCGTGCCGCGCCTGATCCGGGCGCAGGCCGGACAGGCCGCCGAGGCACCGGAGGCGTTCCGCCAGGACGGCACCGTCCTGGTCACCGGTGGTACCGGATCGCTGGGCGCGCTGCTGGCCCGGCATCTGGTCACCGAGCACGGTGTCCGGCACCTGGTGCTGGTCAGCCGGCGCGGTGTGCAGGCGCAGGGCGCGCCCGAGCTGGCGGCCGAACTGGCCGGGCTCGGTGCGACGGTGACGGTGGAGTCCTGCGACGTGACCGACCGCGAGGCGGTGGCGGCGCTGCTGGCCGCGGTGCCGGCCGAGCACCCGCTGACCGGCGTCGTGCACACCGCCGGTGTGCTGGACGACGGGGTGATCGGCACGTTGACGCCCGAGCGGCTGGCGTACGTGTTCGGTCCGAAGGTGACCGCCGTGAGCCACCTGGACGAACTCACCCGCGACCTCGACCTGACGACGTTCGCGGTGTTCTCCTCCGCGTCCGGCCTGTTCGGCTCGGCCGGTCAGGGCAACTACGCGGCGGCCAACGCCTACCTCGACGCACTGGCGCACCGGCGCCGCGCGGCGGGCCTGCCCGGCACGTCCCTCGCCTGGGGCCTGTGGGAGCAGATCAGCGGCATGACCGCCCACCTGGGCGCCGCCGACCAGGCCCGGATGAGCCGCGGCGGAGTCCTGCCGATCGGCCCGGCCGAGGGCATGCAGCTGTTCGACGCGGCGCTGCGGACCGACGCGGCCCTGGTGGTGCCGATCAAGCTGGACCTGCGGTCGCTGCGGGCCGACGCGGCCGCCGGCCGCACGGCCCAGCCGCTGCTGCGCGGTCTGGTGCGCGCCGGACGGCAGTTGGCGCGCACGGCCGCCGGCGACAGCGGCGGGCTGACCCGCCGGCTCGCCGGCCTGGCACCGGCGGCGCAGGAGGCCCTGCTGCTGGACCTCGTCCGCAGCCAGGTGGCGACCGTCCTCGGTCACGCCGGGCCGGACCAGGTCGGCCCGGAGACGGCGTTCAAGGACGCCGGCTTCGACTCGCTGACCTCGGTCGAACTGCGCAACCGCCTCCGCGAGGCCACCGGCCTGAAGCTGGCCGCGACCGTGGTGTTCGACTACCCGGCACCGCTCGCGCTGGCCCGCTTCCTGCACGGTGAACTCGGCACCACCGACGACGCGCTGTCGATGGTGAACGCGAAGATCGAGGACATCGAGTCACTGATCGCCGGACTGCTGTCCGACGAGTCCAAGAAATCCAGCATCGTGCTCCGCCTCCAGGGGTTGGTGGCGAGGTTCAACGGAGTCGAGCAGGCCGAGGAGTCCACGGTGGCCGAGCAGTTGGAGTCCGCCTCGGCCGATGAGGTCCTCGACTTCATCAACGACGAGCTCGGAATCTCTTGAGCACCACGCCTTCACGGTCTGCCCAACCCCCGGTGAGGAATTGACGATGGCCACGGACGAGAAGATCCTCAAGTACCTCAAGCGTGTCACGGCCGAACTGCACGACCTGCGCAAGCAGGTCCAGCGGAACGCGGACGAGCCGGTCGCGATCGTGGGCATGGCCTGCCGGCTGCCCGGCGGCGTCACCGGCCCCGACAGCCTGTGGCAGCTGGTCAGCGAGGGCCGCGACGGCGTGTCGGCGTTCCCGGAGGACCGCGGCTGGGACTTGGACGCGCTGCTCGACGACGACCCGGACAAGGCCGGCACCTCCTACGTCGCGCAGGGCGGATTCCTGCGCGACGCCGGGAAGTTCGACGCCGAGTTCTTCGGGATCTCGCCGCGTGAGGCGCTCGCCATGGACCCGCAGCAGCGGCTGCTGCTGGAGACCTCGTGGGAGGCGCTGGAACGGGCCGGCGTCGACCCGGCCTCGCTCAAGGGCGCGGACGTCGGGGTGTTCAACGGCATCATGGGCGTCGACTACTTCTTCGGTGGCAGCGTGCCGCCCGAGCTGGAGGGCTTCGCGGGTACGGGTGCGGCCGGCAGCGTGGCGTCGGGCCGGATCTCGTACGTGTTCGGCTTCGAGGGCCCGGCGGTCACCGTGGACACGGCGTGCTCGTCCTCGCTGGTGGCGATCCACCTGGCGGCGCAGGCGCTGCGCCGCGGCGAGTGCTCGATGGCGCTCGCGGGCGGTGCGACCGTGATGGCCACGCCGCACACCTTCGTGGAGTTCTCGCGCCAGCGCGGCCTGGCGGCCGACGGCCGGTGCAAGTCCTACGCGGACGCGGCGGACGGTACCGGCTGGGCCGAGGGTGCGGGCGTGGTGGTGCTGGAGCGGCTCTCCGAGGCCCGCCGCAAGGGCCACCGGGTGCTGGCCGTGTTGCGCGGCAGCGCGGTGAACCAGGACGGCGCGTCCAACGGTCTGACGGCGCCCAACGGGCTCTCCCAGCAGGTCGTGATTCGCAAGGCGTTGGCGGCGGCCGGGCTCACCCCGGCCGATGTGGACGTGGTGGAGGGTCACGGCACCGGGACGGTGCTGGGCGACCCGATCGAGGCGCAGGCGCTGCTGGCCACCTACGGCCAGGAGCGCGAGCCCGGGCGGCCGTTGTGGCTCGGGTCGCTGAAGTCCAACATCGGTCACGCCCAGGCGGCGGCCGGTGTGTCGGGTGTGATCAAGATGGTGCAGGCGCTGCGGCACGGTGTCATGCCCGCAACCCTGCACGTGGACGCGCCCTCCTCCCAGGTGGACTGGACCACGGGAGCGGTCGAGCTGCTCGACCGCAGCCGGCCCTGGCCGGAGGTGGACCGGCTGCGCCGGGCCGGGGTCTCCTCCTTCGGGGTCAGCGGCACCAATGCGCACCTGATCCTGGAGCAGGCGCCCGAGGAGGAGCCGGAGCCGCTGGCGGGCGAGGCCGCGCCGGGCGCCGGCGCGGTGCCGCTGGTGATCTCCGCGAAGAGCGCGGGATCGTTGACCGGTCAGGCCGAGCGGCTGACCGTGTTCGTCGAGGGGTCGGCGCAGGAACTGCCGGACGTCGCCGCCGCGTTGGTGGCGCAGCGGGCGTTGCTGACCGAGCGCGCGGTGGTGCTGGCGGGCTCGCGCGAGGAGGCGCTGGCCGGGCTGGGCGCGCTGGCGCGCGGGGAGTCCGATGCCGCGCTGGTGGCCGGCGGCGGCTCGGGCCCGGTCCGGACGGTGCTGGTGTTCCCGGGGCAGGGTTCGCAGCGGGTGGGTATGGGTCGGGAGTTGGCGGAGCGGTATCCGGTGTTCGCCGAGGCGTTCGACGCGGCGTGTGCGGCGTTGGACGCGCGGTTGGCGGGCTGGGTGGAGCACTCGGTCAAGGGCGTGGTGTTCGGTACGGCGGGTGAGGGTCTGCTGGACCGGACGGTGTTCACCCAGGCGGGTCTGTTCGCCGTCGAGACGGCGTTGTTCCGGCTGGTGGAGTCCTGGGGGGTGCGGCCGGACGCGGTGCTGGGCCACTCGATCGGTGAGCTCACCGCCGCGCATGTGGCGGGTGTGTTGTCGCTGGCGGATGCGGCGGCGGTGGTGGCCGCGCGTGGCCGGTTGATGCAGGCGCTGCCGGAAGGTGGCGCGATGGTGGCGGTGGCCGCCACGGAGGCGGAGGTCGCCGAACTCCTGGGTGACGGGGTGGATCTGGCGGCGGTGAACGGTCCGTCGTCGGTGGTGCTCTCCGGGGAGGAGGCGGCCGTGCTGAAGGCGGCCGAGAGTCTGCAGGCGCAGGGCCGCAAGGTCAAGCGGCTGACGGTCTCGCACGCCTTCCACTCGGCGCTGATGGAGCCGATGCTGGCGGAGTTCGCCGCGGTGCTCGCCGAGGTCTCCTGGGGTGAGGCCCAGGTCCCGATCATCTCGAACGTCACCGGTCGTCCGGCCGAGTCGGGTCAACTGGCCGACCCGGCCTACTGGGTGGACCATGTCCGCCGTCCGGTCCGGTTCGCCGAGGGCATCGCGGCGGCGGCCGAGGGCGGTGACGCGGTCTTCGTCGAGCTCGGCCCGGGTGCCGCGCTCAGCGGCGTGGTGGACGAGACGCTCGACGGCCGTGCGGTGGCGGTGGCCGCGCTGCGCGACGGCCGTCCGGAGGCGCACACCATGCTTGCCTCGGTCGCCGAACTCTTCGTCCGGGGCGTCGAGGTGGACTGGGTGAAGACCCTGCCCGCCGGCGCCGGCGCCGCTCGGGTGGAGCTGCCCACCTACGCCTTCGACCACGAGCACTACTGGCTCCGGATGATGGCCACGGTGACGGATGCGGCGGCGCTGGGCCTGACCGGCGCCGGGCACCCGCTGCTCGGCGCGGTCGTCCAACTCCCGCAGTCCGACGGGCTGGTGTTCACCTCGCGGCTGTCCCTGCGGACGCACGCGTGGTTGGCCGACCACGCCGTCGGCGGCGTCGTCCTGGTGCCGGGTACCGGGCTGGTGGAGCTGGCGGTGCGGGCCGGTGACGAGGTCGGCTGCGGTGCGCTGGACGAACTGGTCATCGAGGCACCGCTGGTGGTGCCCGAGCACGGCGGCCTGCGCGTCCAGGTCGCCGTCGGCGGCCCCGACGGAAATGGCGCCCGCACGGTGGAGGTGTACTCCGCGCGCGAGGACGCCACGGACGCCTGGACCCGTCACGCCACCGGCACCCTGGCGCCGACCACGGCCGGCGACTCCGAGTCGGCGTTCGACTTCACCGCCTGGCCCCCGCCCGGCGCGCAGCCGGCCGACATCGCCGACCTCTACCCCGACCTGGTCGCCCACGGCTACGCCTACGGCCCGGCCTTCCAGGGCCTGCGCGCGCTCTGGCGGCGTGGCGAGGAACTGTTCGCCGAGATCGCCCTGCCCGAGGACCAGCACGACGAGGCCGACCGCTTCGGCATCCACCCCGCGCTGCTCGACGCCGCCCTGCACCCGGGCCTGCGGGACACCGTGGCGGCCGACGGCGACCGGACCTGGCAGCCGTTGCGATGGAACGGGCTCGTGCTGCACGCCACCGGCGCGGCGGCGCTGCGGGTCAGACTCGCCCGACTCGGCGCCGGCACGCTGTCGTTCGAGGCCGCCGACGAGACCGGTGCCACCGTGCTGGCGGCGGACTCGGTGACGCTCCGCCCGGTTGCCGTCGAGCAGTTGGCCGCAGCGGCGGGGGCGACGGGCGGCGACGCGCTGTTCCGGGTGGAGTGGACCGAGCTGCCCTCGGCCGCCGGCCCGGCCGCCGTGGAGTGGACCGCCCTGTCCGACGCGGCCGAGGTCTCCGACCTGGTCGCCCCGGCCGACGGTGCGCCGGTACCGTCCGTCGTCGTCCTGGACACGGCCGGGGACGTGGCCGGGGGCGACGCCCTCGCGCTGACCGGCCGGGTCCTGGAGGTCGCGCAGGCCTGGCTGGCCGCGCCGAACCTCGAAGGCTCCCGCCTGGTGGTGCACACCCGGGGCGCGGTGCCCGCCGGTGGCGACGGTGCGGTGACGGACCCGGCGGGTGCCGCGGTCTGGGGTCTGATTCGGGTCGCCCAGGCGGAGAACCCGGACCGGATCGTGCTGGTCGACAGTGACGCCGACGTCGACGCCTTTCTCCCCGCCGTGCTGGCGGCCGGTGAGTCGCAGGTCGCCGTTCGCGGGACGACGCTGTTCGCGCCGCGTCTGGTCCGCGCCGCCGCGGCCGATGTGACGGGGGCGGCCTTCGACCCGGAGGGCACGGTTCTGGTCACCGGCGGTACCGGCTCGCTGGGCGGCCTGCTGGCCCGGCACCTGGTGACCGGGCACGGTGTCCGGCACTTGGTGCTGGTGAGCCGGCGCGGTCTGGGGGCCGAGGGTGCCCCGGAGTTGGCGGCGGAGCTGGCCGAGCTCGGGGCGTCCGTGTCGGTCGTGGCGAGTGACGTGACCGACCGGGAGTCGGTGGCGGCGCTGCTGGCGGCGGTGCCGGCCGAGCACCCGTTGACCGGTGTCGTGCACACCGCGGGTGTGCTGGACGACGGTGTGTTCGGGGCGCTGACGCCGGAGCGGTTGGCGTACGTGTTCGGTCCGAAGGTGACCGCGGTGCGGCATCTGGACGAGCTGACGCGTGAACTGGCACCGCGGCTGCGGTCGTTCGTGCTGTTCTCGTCGGCCGCGGGGGTCTTCGGCTCCACGGGTCAGGGTAACTACGCGGCGGCCAACGCCTATCTGGACGCGGTCGCCCACCGGCGCCGCGCCGACGGACTACCGGCCGCATCGCTGGCCTGGGGCCTCTGGGAGCAGGCCGGCGGCATGGCCGCGCACCTCACCGAGGCCGACCAGAACCGGGTGAACCGCGGCGGGTTCCTGGCGATCGCCCCGGCGGAGGGGCTGGAGCTCTTCGACGCGGCCCTGCGCGCCGACCGGGCCGTGACCGTGCCGATCAAGCTGGACCTGCGGGCCGTCCGGGCCGAGGCCGCGACGGGGCGCGGGGTCCTGTCGCTGCTGCGGAGCCTGGTGCCCGTCGGCCGGCGGGCCGTCCGGACCGCGTCCGGGCTGGCCGACCGGCTGGCCGGGCTGGCCGCGGCGGAGCAGGAGACGCTGCTGCTGGAGCTGGTCCGTACCCACGTGGCGACCGTGCTCGGGCACGCCGGTGCGGCGAACGTCAAGGTGGAGAAGGCCTTCAAGGACGCCGGCTTCGACTCGCTCACCTCCGTCCAACTGCGCAACCGGCTCCGGGAGTCGACCGGGCTCAACCTGCCCACGACCGTCGTCTACGACTACCCCACGCCGGTGGCGCTCGCCCGCTTCCTGCGCGAGGAGCTCGGCGACACCGCTGCTGCCGCCGCCGTCCCCACGGTGGTCGCGGCCGACCTCGACGAGCCGATCGCGATCGTCGGCATGGCCTGCCGGCTGCCCGGTGGTGTGGTCACCCCGGAGGACCTGTGGCGCCTGGTCAGCGAGGGCCGCGACGCGGTCTCCGGATTCCCGGTGGACCGCGGCTGGGACGTCAGCGGTCTCTACGACGAGGACCAGGAGAACATCGGCACCTCCTACGTCGACCAGGGCGGCTTCCTGCACGACGCGGGGCTCTTCGACGCGGGGTTCTTCGGGATCTCGCCGCGTGAGGCGCTGGCGATGGACCCGCAGCAGCGGCTGCTGCTGGAGATGTCCTGGGAGGCGCTGGAGCGGGCCGGGGTCGACCCGGCCTCACTGAAGGGTCGGGACGTCGGCGTGTTCTCCGGCGTGATGACCCAGGGCTACGGGATCGGCGGCGTCATCCCGTCGGAACTCAGCGGGTTCACCGCGACCGGCTCCGCGATGAGCGTGGCCTCGGGCCGGGTCTCCTACGTGTTCGGGTTCGAGGGCCCGGCGGTGACGGTCGACACGGCGTGCTCCTCCTCGCTGGTCGCGATGCACCTGGCCGCGCAGGCGCTGCGGTCGGGCGAGTGCTCGCTGGCGCTGGCCGGCGGCGCGACGATCATGGCGACGCCGCACACCTTCGTGGAGTTCTCGCGACAGAAGGCGCTGGCCCCCGACGGCCGCTGCAAGGCGTTCTCCTCGACAGCGGACGGTACGGGGTGGGGCGAGGGCGCGGGCGTGGTGGTGCTGGAGCGTCTGTCCGAGGCGCGGCGCAACGGGCACCGCGTGCTGGCCGTGCTGCGCGGCAGCGCGGTGAACCAGGACGGCGCGTCCAACGGTCTGACCGCGCCGAACGGCCCGTCGCAGCAGCGGGTGATCCGCCGGGCGCTGGCCAACGCGGGCCTGTCCACCGCCGACGTCGACGCGGTGGAGGCGCACGGGACGGGCACCTCGCTGGGCGACCCGATCGAGGCGCAGGCGCTGCTGGCCACCTACGGCCGCGGCCGCCCGGCCGAGCTTCCGCTCTGGCTCGGCTCGGTCAAGTCCAACGTCGGCCACACGCAGGCCGCGGCGGGTGTCGCGGGCGTGATCAAGATGGTGGAGGCGCTGCGGCACGGTGTGCTGCCGCCCACCCTGCACGTCGAGGAGCCGACGGCGCAGGTGGACTGGTCGGTCGGCGCGGTGGAACTGCTGACCGAGACGCGGCAGTGGCCGGAGACCGGCCGCCCCCGCCGGGTGGGCGTGTCCTCGTTCGGGCTGAGCGGGACGAACGCGCACCTGATCCTGGAGCAGGCGCCCGAGGAGGAGCCGGTCGCGGTCGAGGCCGCGCCCGACGCGGTGGTGCCGCTGGTGGTGTCGGCGGCGTCGACCGGTTCGCTGGCCGGTCAGGCCGAGCGGCTGGTCTCCTTCCTGGACACCGCGGATGCGGTGTCGCTGCCCGCGACGGCGAACGCACTGGTGTCCCGGCGCGCGCTGCTGTCCGAGCGCGCGGTGATGGTGGCCGGTTCGCCGGAGGAGGCGTTGGCGGGGCTGGGTGCGCTGGCGCGGGGCGAGTCCGTTCCGGGGCTGGTGACGGGCAGTGTGTCGAGTCCTGGCCGGACGGTACTGGTGTTCCCGGGTCAGGGTTCGCAGTGGGTCGGCATGGGTCGTGAACTGCTGGACTCCTCACCGGTGTTCGCGGAGCGCATCACGGAGTGCGGCCGAGCCCTGGGCCCGTGGGTGGACTGGTCGCTGGAGGAGGTTCTGCGCGGTCAGGCGCCGGCGGAGCTGCTGGACCGGGTGGACGTGCTCCAGCCGGCGAGCTTCGCGGTGATGGTCGGTCTGGCCGCCGTGTGGGCGTCGGTGGGTGTGGTGCCGGACGCGGTGGTCGGTCACTCGCAGGGTGAGATCGCGGCGGCCTGTGTGGCCGGTGCGTTGTCGTTGGAGGACGCGGCGCGGATCGTGGCGGTGCGCAGCCAGGTGATCGCCGGGAGCCTCGCGGGGCGTGGCGGGATGGCGTCGGTGGCGCTCTCCGAGAGCGAGGCCGTGACGAGGCTGGAGCGTTGGGCGGACCGCGTCGAGGTGGCAGCCGTCAACGGTCCGACGTCCGTCGTGGTCGCCGGCGATGCCGAGGCCCTGACCGAGGCCTTGGAGGTCCTGGCGGCGGACGGGGTGCGGGTGCGCCGGGTCGCGGTGGACTACGCCTCCCACACCCGCCATGTCGAGGCGATCGAGGACACGCTGGGTGAGGCGTTCGCGGACATCCGCAGCCAGGCCCCGCTGGTGCCGTTCTACTCGACGGTCACGAGTGGGTGGGTCGACGAGGCGGGTGTGCTGGACGGCGGGTACTGGTACCGCAACCTGCGCGGCCAGGTCCGCTTCGGCCCGGCGGTCGCGGCGCTGCTGGGCGAGGGCCACACGGTGTTCGTGGAGGCCAGCGCCCACCCGGTGCTGGTCCAGCCGATCAACGAGGTCGTGGACGAGACCGGGGCCGAGGCCCTGGTCACCGGTTCGCTGCGCCGGGAGGAGGGTGGCCTGCGCCGGCTGCTGGCCTCGATGGCCGAACTCCACGTCCGCGGCGTGGCCGTGGACTGGACCGGCGTGCTGCCCGCCGATGCCGGCGCAGCCCAGGTGGACCTGCCGACCTACGCCTTCGAGCAGCAGCACTACTGGCTCCAGACCGCCCCGGCCACCGACGCGGCCTCGCTCGGCCAGGCCACCGTCGACCACCCGCTGATCGGCGCGGTGGTGGAGGTCCCCGAGACGGGTGGCGTGCTCTGCACCTCCCGGCTCTCCCTGCGCACCCACCCCTGGCTGGGCGACCACGCCGTCGGCGGCGCCGTGCTGGTGCCCGGTACCGGTCTGGTGGAGCTGGCGGTGCGGGCCGGTGACGAGGTCGGCTGCGGCACGCTGGACGAGCTGGTGATCGAGGCCCCGCTGGTGCTGCCCGAACAGGGTGGCGTCCGGGTCCAGGTCACCGTCGGCGGCCCCGACGGGAACGGCGCCCGCAGCGTCGGCATCTACTCCGTCCGCGAGGACGCCGCCGGCGGCACCGGCGGCGACAGCTGGACCCGCCACGCCACCGGCACCCTGACGACGACGTCCGACGCCGCCGGCCCGGCGTTCGACTTCACCGCCTGGCCGCCCACCGGCGCCCAGCAGGTGGGTGTCACCGGCGGCTACGACCTGCTGGCCCGGGCGGGGTACGGGTACGGGCCGACCTTCCAGGGCGTGCGGGCGGTCTGGCGGCGCGGTGAGGAGCTCTTCGCCGAGATCGCGCTGCCCGAGGAGCAGCGGGACGGCGCCGCCAGGTTCGGTATTCACCCCGCACTGCTCGACGCGGCCCTGCACCCCGTCATGCTGGACGTGGCGCTCGGGGACCCGGCGGGCGAGAACCGGACGGGCGACGAGTCCGAGGTGCACCTGCCGTTCGGCTGGAACGGTCTGCGGTTGCACGCGGCCGGTGCCTCGGCGCTGCGGGTGCGTCTGCTGCAGTCCGACGCCAGGACCCTCTCCCTGGAGGCCGCCGACGAGACCGGCGGGCCCGTCCTGACGCTCCGCTCGCTGGTCTCCCGGGCCGTGTCCGCCGATCAGTTGGGCGCGGCCGCCGACGAGGGCCGGGACACCCTGTTCCGGGTGGAGTGGACGGAGCTCCCCGGCTCCGCCGCTCCGGGCCTGGAACTGCCACCGGCGTGGGTGCCGGTGGCCTCCCCGGACCACGTGGCCATGCTGACCAACGGCTCGGGAGTGCCGCCCGTCGTCGTCCTGGACGCGGCGGGGGACGCGGCGGGGGACGATGCCCTCGCGCTGACCGGCCGGGTGCTGGCGATCGTGCAGGCCTGGCTCTCCACCAGGGGGCTGGACGCGGCGCAGCTGGTCGTGGTCACCCGGGGCGCGGTGCCCGCCGGTGGCGACGGTGCGGTGACGGACCCGGCGGGTGCCGCGGTCTGGGGTCTGATTCGGGTCGCCCAGGCGGAGAACCCGGACCGGATCGTGCTGCTCGACACCGACACCGCCCCCGGCACGGACGTCGAGCCGCTGCTCGCCGGCGTGCTGGCGGCCGGTGAGTCGCAGGTCGCCGTGCGTGGGACGACGCTGTTCGCGCCGCGTCTGGTCCGCGCCGTCGCGGCCGACGTGACGGGGGCGGCCTTCGACCCGGAGGGCACGGTCCTGGTCACCGGTGGCACCGGAACCCTCGGCGGCCTGCTGGCCCGGCACCTGGTCACCGGGCACGGTGTCCGGCACTTGGTGCTGGTGAGCCGGCGCGGTCTGGGGGCCGAGGGTGCCTCGGAGTTGGCGGCGGAGCTGGCCGAGCTCGGGGCGTCGGTGTCGGTCGTGGCGAGTGACGTGACCGACCGGGAGTCGGTGGCGGCGCTGCTGGCGGCGGTGCCGGCCGAGCACCCGTTGACCGGTGTCGTGCACACCGCGGGTGTGCTGGACGACGGTGTGTTCGGGGCGCTGACGCCGGAGCGGTTGGCGTACGTGTTCGGTCCGAAGGTGACCGCGGTGCGGCATCTGGACGAGCTGACGCGTGAACTGGCGCCGCGGCTGCGGTCGTTCGTGCTGTTCTCGTCGGCCGCGGGGGTCTTCGGCTCCGCGGGTCAGGGTAACTACGCGGCGGCCAACGCCTATCTGGACGCGGTCGCCCACCGGCGCCGCGCCGACGGACTGCCGGCCGCGTCGCTGGCCTGGGGCCTCTGGGAGCAGGCCACCGCGATGACCGCCCACCTGGAGACGGCCGAGGAGGCCCGGGCGAGCCGGAGCCGCAGCCGGTCGCTGGGGTCGGACGAAGGCCTGGACCTCTTCGACGCGGCGCTGCGCACCGACGAGGCGCTGCTCGTCCCGATCAAGCTCGACCTGCGGTCCATGCGCGCCGACGCGGCGGCGGGCCGTGAGGTGCAGCCCCTGCTGCGCGGGCTGATCCGGGTGAGCCGGCAGACCGCGCGGTCGGCGGCGGCGAGCGACAGCACGGGCGGGCTGGCCGGTCGGCTGACCGGGCTGGCGGCGGCC
This sequence comes from Kitasatospora sp. NPDC050463, assembly GCF_040655255.1. NCBI lineage: Bacteria > Bacillati > Actinomycetota > Actinomycetes > Kitasatosporales > Streptomycetaceae > Kitasatospora > Kitasatospora sp. NPDC050463. The sequence continues at coordinate 103,884 of NZ_JBFAJO010000008.1, read as the reverse complement.
GAGCAGGAGGCGCTGCTGCTGGAGCTGGTCCGTACGCACGCGGCGACCGTGCTGGGGCACGCCGGACCGGAGGGTGTGAAGACCGACACGGCGTTCCGCGACTCCGGCTTCGACTCGCTGACCTCGGTCGAGCTGCGCAACCGGCTGCGCGAGGCCACCGGCCTGAAGCTGCCCGCGACGGTCGTGTTCGACCACCCCACCCCGCTCGCCCTCGCCCGCCACCTGTACGGCGAGTTCGGTGAGACGACGAGGACCGGGGCCTCGGCGGCGGCGACCGTGCCGGCGGCCATGGCGGCCGATCCCGGCGAGCCGATCGCGATCGTCGGCATGGCCTGCCGGCTGCCCGGCGGTGTGGCGAGCCCGGAGGACCTGTGGCGGCTGGTCAGCGAGGGCCGGGACGCCATGTCCGGGTTCCCGTCCGATCGCGGCTGGGACCTGGACGGCCTGTTCGACGCCGACCCGGACAAGGCCGGCACCTCCTACGTGGACCAGGGCGGCTTCCTGCACGAGGCCGGGCTGTTCGACGGTGGCTTCTTCGGGATCTCGCCGCGCGAGGCGCTGGCGATGGACCCGCAGCAGCGCCTGCTGCTGGAGACCTCGTGGGAGGCGCTGGAGCGGGCCGGTATCGACCCGGCCACGCTGAAGGGCACCGACGTCGGGGTGTTCTCCGGCCTGATGGGCGCCGGCTACGGCTCGGGCAGCGATGTGCCCGCCGAGCTGGAGGGCTTCGTCACGACCGGCGCCGGCAGCAGTGTGGCGTCGGGCCGGGTGTCGTACGTGTTCGGGTTCGAGGGCCCGGCGGTGACGGTGGACACGGCGTGCTCGTCCTCGCTGGTGGCGATGCACCTGGCCGCGCAGGCGCTGCGGTCGGGCGAGTGCTCGCTGGCCCTGGCCAGCGGCGCGGCCGTCATGACCGGCCCCGGCGCGTTCGTCCAGTTCTCGCGCCAGCGGGGTCTGGCCTCGGACGGCCGGTGCAAGTCCTACGCGGAGGCCGCCGACGGTACGGGGTGGGCCGAGGGCGCGGGTGTGGTGGTGCTGGAGCGGCTCTCCGAGGCGCGCCGCAAGGGCCACCGGATCCTGGCGGTGGTCCGCGGCAGCGCGGTGAACCAGGACGGCGCGTCCAACGGACTGACGGCGCCGAACGGTCCCTCGCAGCAGCGGGTGATCCGCAAGGCGCTGGCGGCGGCCGGGCTCGCCCCGTCCGACGTCGACGCGGTCGAGGGCCACGGCACGGGCACCGTGCTGGGTGACCCGATCGAGGCGCAGGCGCTGCTGGCCACCTACGGCCGCGACCGCGACCCGGAGCGCCCGCTCTGGCTCGGCTCGCTGAAGTCCAACATCGGCCACACCCAGGCGGCTTCGGGCGTGGCCGGGGTGATCAAGATGGTCCAGGCGCTGCGGCACGGAGTGCTGCCGCCCACGCTGCACGTGGACGCGCCGTCCTCGCAGGTGGACTGGACGGTCGGTGCGGTGGAGCTGCTGACCGAGGCGCGGGAGTGGCCGGAGACCGGCCGCCCGCGCCGGGTGGGCGTCTCCTCGTTCGGGCTGAGCGGGACGAACGCCCACCTGATCCTGGAGCAGGTGCCCGAGGAGGACGAGGCCGAGCGGCCTGCCGTCGAGCCGACGGGCGCCGTGCCGCTGGTGATCTCCGCGAAGAGCGCGGGGTCGTTGGCCGGTCAGGCCGAGCGGCTGGCCGCCTTCGTCGAGGCGTCGGAGCGGGAAGTGCCGGATGTCGCCGCCGCGTTGGTGGCGCAGCGGGCGGTACTGACCGAGCGCGCGGTGGTGGTGGCGGACTCCTCCGAGGAGGCGCTCACGGGTCTGCGGGCGCTGGCTCGCGGGGAGTCCACCTCCGGCGTGGTGACCGGCTCGGGTTCGGCCCGGACGGTGCTGGTGTTCCCGGGGCAGGGTTCGCAGCGGGTGGGTATGGGTCGGGAGTTGGCGGAGCGGTTCCCGGTGTTCGCCGAGGCGTTCGACGCGGCGTGTGCGGCGTTGGACGCGCGGTTGGCGGGCTGGGTGGAGCACTCGGTCAAGGGCGTGGTGTTCGGTACGGCGGGTGAGGGTCTGCTGGACCGGACGGTGTTCACCCAGGCGGGTCTGTTCGCCGTCGAGACGGCGTTGTTCCGGCTGGTGGAGTCCTGGGGGGTGCGGCCGGACGCGGTGCTGGGCCACTCCATCGGTGAGCTCACCGCCGCGCATGTGGCGGGTGTGTTGTCGCTGGCGGATGCGGCGGCGGTGGTGGCCGCGCGTGGCCGGTTGATGCAGGCGCTGCCGGAGGGTGGCGCGATGGTGGCGGTGGCCGCCACGGAGGCCGAGGTCGCCGAACTCCTGGGTGAAGGTGTGGATTTGGCGGCGGTGAACGGTCCGTCGTCGGTGGTGCTCTCCGGTGAGGAGGCGGCCGTGCTGAAGGCGGCCGAGGGTCTGAAGGCGCAGGGCCGCAAGGTCAAGCGGCTCACGGTCTCGCACGCCTTCCACTCGGCACTGATGGAGCCGATGCTGGCGGAGTTCGCGGCCGCCCTGGCGGATGTGGCGTGGAGCGAGCCGAAGCTGCCGGTGATCTCGAACGTCACCGGCCGAGCTGCTGAACCCGGTCAACTGGTCGATCCCGCCTACTGGGTGGAGCACGTCCGCCGTCCCGTCCGGTTCGCCGAGGGCATCGCCGCGGCGGCCGAGGTCGGTGGCGCACTGTTCGTCGAGCTCGGCCCGGGTGCCGCGCTCAGCGGCGTGGTGGCGGAGTCCGCCGGCGAGGACGCGGTCTGTGTCGCGGCGCTGCGCGACGGCCGCCCCGAGGCGCACACCCTGCTCGCGTCGGTCGCCGAACTCTTCGTCCGGGGCGTCGAGGTGGACTGGGTGAAGACCCTGCCCGCCGGCCTCCCGGCCGCCCATCTGGACCTGCCCACCTACGCCTTCGACCACGAGCACTACTGGCTCCGGAGCGCTCCCGCCACCGACGCGGCCTCGCTCGGCCAGGGCCGGGCCGATCACCCGCTGCTCGGCGCGGTCGTGCGCCTGCCGCAGAACGACGGGCTGGTCTTCACCTCCCGACTGTCCCTGCGCACGCACGCCTGGTTGGCCGACCACGCCGTCGGCGGCGTCGTGCTGGTGCCCGCCACCGCCCTGGTGGAACTGGCCGTCCGGGCCGGTGACGAGGTCGGCTGCGGCGCGCTGGACGAACTGGTCGTCGAGGCACCCCTGGTGGTGCCCGAGCAGGGCGGGGTCCGGGTCCAGGTCGCCGTCGGCGGCCCCGACGGGAACGGCGCGCGCGCCGTGGAGGTGTACTCCGCGCGTGAGGACGTCGAGGACGCCACGGACGCCTGGACCCGCCACGCCACCGGCACCCTCGCGGTGGCGCCGACGGTGGGCGCCGCCCCGCAGGTCGACACCGCCGCGTGGCCCCCGGCCGGTGCGGAGCCGGTCGACGTCGACGGCATCCACACCGAACTCATCGGGCACGGCCACGAGTACGGGCCGTCGTTCCAGTGCGTGCGCGCGGTCTGGCGGCGAGGCGACGAGGTGTTCGCCGAGGTCGCCCTGCCCGAGGCGCAGCGGGACGGCGCCGGCCGGTTCGGTCTGCACCCCGCGCTGCTCGACGCAGCCCTGCACCCCGCCCTGCGGGACGCGGGCGCTGCGGACCGCGAGCAGGCGTGGCAGCCGCTGGAGTGGCGCGGGCTGGCCCTGCACGCCGTCGGCGCCCCGGCGCTGAAGGTGCGGATCACCGCGCAGGGGCCCGACACGCTGGCGCTGGTGGCGGTCGACGAGACCGGCGGCCCCGTCCTGACGGCGGCCTCGGTGACGCTGCGACCGCTGGCCGCCGAGCAGTTGGCGGCCGCGGCCGGCACGGCGGGCGACGACGCGCTGTACCGGGTGGACTGGACGGTGCTGCCCCCGGCACCGCTGCAGAGCGCCGGGACGGCGCCGCGCCGGGCCACCGTGACGACGGCGGCGGACCTCGCGGCCCTGACGGCCGCCGGGGACGTTCCTCCCGTGGTGCTTCTGGAGGCCGTCGCGGACGGCGAGGGAGGCGAGGACGCCGAGGGCGAGGACGCCGTCCTCTCCCTGGCCTCCCGGATCCTGGCGGTGGTGCAGTCCTGGCTGGCCGAGGAGGACCTGGAGGACTCCCGGCTGGTGGTGGCGACCCGGGGCGCGGTGCCCGCCGGCGGCGACGCCGCGGTGACCGACCCGGCCGGCGCCGCCGTCTGGGGCCTGGTCCGCGCGGCCCAGGCCGAGAGCCCCGACCGGATCGTCCTGCTCGACCTGGACCCGGCCACGGCGGCCGACCCGGACACCGTGCTCGGCCCGGTGATCGCACTCGGCGAGCCGCAGGTCGCGGTGCGCGGGACGGCGCTGCACGTGCCGCGCCTGGCCCGGACCGCCGGTGGTGACGCGACGGGCGGGGAGCCGGCGTTCCGTCCGGACGGCACGGTCCTGATCACCGGCGGCACCGGGTCGCTCGGCGCCCTGGTGGCCCGCCACCTGGTCGCGCGGCACGGCGTCCGCCACCTCGTCCTGGCGGGCCGGCGCGGTCCGGACGCCGACGGTGCGGCGCAGCTCGCCGCCGAACTCGGCGCCGCAGGCGCGGCCGTGTCGGTGGTGGCGTGCGACGTCACCGACCGGGACGCGGTCGCCACCCTGCTGGCCGCCGTCCCGGCCGAGCACCCGCTGACCGGCATCGTCCACGCCGCCCGGGTCTTCGACGCCGGCGTGATCGGCGAGGTCGATCCGGACCGGATGGCGCGGGTCTTCGCGCCGAAGGTCACCGCCGTCCGCCACCTGGACGAGCTCAGCCGTGAACTCGCCCCGGAACTGGCCGCGTTCGTCCTGATGTCCTCGGCCGCCTCGGTCTTCCTGGGTGCGGGCACCGGCGGCTACGCCGCGGCCAACGCCTACCTGGACGCGGTGGCGCACCGGCGCCGCGCGGCGGGCCTGCCCGGCACCTCGCTGGCCTGGGGCGTGTGGGCGCAGGCGGCCGGCACGGACGGCTCCGCCGACGGGCCCGGCCAGGACCGGACCGGCCGGCGCGGGGGCGTCCGGCCCCTGACGGCCGAGGCGGGCACGGACCTGTTCGACGCGGCGCTGCGCACCGGCGAGGCGCTGCTGGTGCCGGTCCAGCTGGACCTGCGGGCGCTGCGCGCCGACGCCGCGCTCGGCGGTGGCGTCGCGCCGCTGCTGCGCGGGCTGGTCCGCACCGGCCGGCAGGCCGTCCGGGCGGCCGCCGGTGACGGTGGCGGCGGGCTGGCCCGCCGGCTGGCCGGGCTCGCTCCGGCCGAGCAGGAGGCGCTGCTGCTGGACCTCGTTCGGGGCCGGGTAGCGACCGTCCTCGGTCACGCCGGGGCGGAGCAGGTCAGGCCGGAGACGGCGTTCAAGGACGCCGGCTTCGACTCGCTGACCTCCGTCGAACTGCGCAACCGGCTCCGGGAGGCGACGGGGCTGGGACTGCCGGCCACGGTGGTCTTCGACTACCCGACGCCGCTGGCGCTGGCGCACTACCTGCACGACCGGCTGGACCCGTCCGCCGAGGCCGCGGCCACCTCGCACCCGCTGCTGGTCGAGCTGAGCCGGCTGGAGGCGATGCTGGCCGAGACACCGGCCGGCGACTCGGCCCGGGACCAGGTCGCCACCCGGCTCCAGGGCCTGCTGGCCACCTGGTCGACCGGGAACGGCGGGCCCGGCGAGGAACAGATCGACTACGACACCGCCTCCGACGACGAGCTCTTCGATCTCATCGACACGGAGTTCGGCAGCTAGCCGCCGACGACACCCCGCGACCCCGCAGAACACCCGACGCCACAGCCCTCTAGGAGCCGAACTTCGATGGCGGATGAAAGCAAGCTTCGCGACTACCTCAAGCGCGTCCTCGCGGAGGCGCGCCGCTCCCAGCAACGCGTGCTGGAGCTGGAGGCCGAGAAGTCGGAGCCGATCGCGATCGTGGGCATGGCCTGCCGGCTGCCGGGCGGGGTGGCCGGCCCGGACGACCTGTGGCGGCTGGTCACCGAGCGCGGGGACGGCGTGTCGGGCTTCCCGACCGACCGCGGCTGGGACCTGGACGTGCTGTTCGACGAGGACCCGGAGAAGAGCGGCACCTCGTACGTCAGCCGGGGCGGCTTCCTGCACGAGGCGGGGCTCTTCGACGCGGGGTTCTTCGGCATCTCGCCGCGTGAGGCGGTCGCCATGGACCCGCAGCAGCGGCTGCTGCTGGAGACCTCGTGGGAGGCGCTGGAGCGGGCCGGCGTCGACGCGGCGGGGTTGAAGGGCTCGGACGTCGGCGTCTTCGTCGGAGTGATCAACGAGGGTTACGCGACCGGCGGCCCGGTCCCCCCGGAGCTGGAGGGCTTCACCGGGACGGGGACCACCGGCAGTGTGGCGTCGGGCCGGATCTCGTACGTGTTCGGCTTCGAGGGCCCGGCGGTGACGGTGGACACGGCGTGCTCGTCCTCGCTGGTGGCGATGCACCTGGCGGCGCAGGCGCTGCGGCGGGGGGAGTGCTCGCTGGCGCTGGCCGGCGGTGCGACGGTCATGGCCGGGCCGGGGATGTTCATGGAGTTCTCGCGGCAGCGGGCGCTGGCGGCCGACGGCCGGTGCAAGTCGTACGCGGAAGCGGCGGACGGCACCGGCTGGGCCGAGGGCGCGGGCATGGTGCTGTTGGAGCGGCTCTCCGACGCCCGGGCCAACGGGCACCACGTCCTGGCCGTGCTGCGCGGGTCGGCGGTGAACCAGGACGGCGCGTCCAACGGTCTGACGGCGCCCAACGGCCCCTCGCAGCAGCGGGTGATCCGCAAGGCGTTGGCGGCGGCCGGGCTCACCCCGGCCGATGTGGACGTGGTGGAGGGGCACGGCACCGGGACGGTGCTGGGCGACCCGATCGAGGCGCAGGCGCTGCTGGCCACCTACGGTCAGGAGCGCGAGCCCGGGCGCCCGTTGTGGCTCGGGTCGCTGAAGTCCAACATCGGCCACACGCAGGCCGCGGCCGGTGTCGCCGGTGTGATCAAGATGGTGCAGGCGATGCGCCACGGCGTGATGCCCGCGACCCTGCACGTGGACGCGCCCTCCTCCGAGGTGGACTGGTCGGCGGGTGCGGTGGAGCTGCTGACCGAGGCGCGCGAGTGGCCGGAGACCGGCCGGCCCCGCCGGGCCGGGGTCTCCTCCTTCGGTGTCAGCGGGACGAACGCGCACGTGGTGCTGGAGGAGCCCCCCGTCGAGCCCGCGGCCGAGCCGGACGCGGTCCGGGCCGCCCCCGGCGGCATACTGCCGCTGGTCGTCTCGGCGGCCTCGATCGGCGCGCTGGCGGGCCAGGCCGAGCGGCTGGCGGCCTTCGTCGGGAGCGCGGACGGGGCGGTCCTGGAGGACGTCGCCGCAGCGCTGGCCACCGGCCGGGCGGTGCTCGCCGAGCGTGCGGTGGTGGTGGCCGGTTCGTCGGAGGAGGCGCTGGCCGGGCTGGGTGCGCTGGCGCGGGGCGAGTCCGCTCCGGGGCTGGTGACGGGGACCGCGGGCGGGGCGGGCAAGCTCGTCCTGGTCTTCCCCGGGCAGGGCTCGCAGTGGGTCGGCATGGGTCGTGAACTGCTGGACTCCTCGCCGGTGTTCGCCGAGCGGGTGGCGGCGTGTGCGGCCGCCCTGGGCCCGTGGGTGGACTGGTCGCTGGAGGAGGTTCTGCGCGGGGACGCCCCGGCCGAGCTGCTGGACCGGGTGGACGTGCTGCAGCCGGCGAGCTTCGCGGTGATGGTCGGTCTGGCCGCCGTGTGGGCGTCGGTGGGTGTGGTGCCGGACGCCGTGCTGGGCCATTCGCAGGGTGAGATCGCGGCGGCCTGTGTGGCCGGTGCGTTGTCGCTGGAGGATGCGGCGCGGATCGTGGCGGTGCGCAGCCAGGTGATCGCCGGCAGCCTCGCGGGGCGTGGTGGGATGGCCTCGGTGGCGCTCTCCGAGACCGACGCCGCCGAGCGACTGGAACGTTGGGCGGACCGCGTCGAGGTGGCGGCGGTCAACGGCCCATCCTCCGTGGTCGTGGCCGGTGACGCGGAGGCCCTCGACGAGGCCCTGGACGTCCTGGCTGCCGAGGGCGTGCGGGTGCGCCGGGTCGCGGTGGACTACGCCTCCCACACCCGCCATGTCGAGGCGATCGAGGAGACGCTGGGCAAGGCCTTCGCCGACATCCGTAGCCAGGCCCCGCAGATCCCCTTCTACTCCACCGTCACGAGCGGGTGGGTCGACGAGGCGGGTGTGCTGGACGGCGGGTACTGGTACCGCAACCTGCGCGGCCAGGTCCGCTTCGGTCCCGCGGCCGCCGAACTCCTCGGCCAGGGCTACACCGTGTTCGTCGAGTCCAGCGCCCACCCGGTGCTCGTCCAGCCGATCAGCGAGATCGTGGACGCCGCCGACGCGACGGCCGTGGTCACCGGGACGCTGCGCCGCGAGGAGGGCGGGCCCCGCCGGCTGCTGACCTCGATGGCCGAACTCCACGTCGGCGGCGTGGCCGTGGACTGGACGGGCGTCCTGCCCACCGGCACCGCCCGCGTCGAGCTGCCGACCTACGCCTTCGACCACCGGCACTACTGGCTCCAGCTCGGCCCCGCCGCCGACGCGGCCTCGCTCGGCCAGGCAGCCGCCGACCATCCGCTGATGGGCGCGGTGGTGGAGGTGCCCGAGACGGGCGGCCTGCTCGGCACCTCACGGCTGTCGCTCCGGACGCACCCCTGGCTGGCCGACCACGTCGTCGGGGGAGTGGCCCTGCTCCCGGCCGGCGCCCTGGTGGAACTGGCGGTGCGGGCCGGTGACGAGCTCGGCTGCGGAACCCTCGACGAGCTGGTCGTCAAGGCCCCGCTGCTGCTGCCCGAACAGGGCGGCGTCCGGGTCCAGGTCACCGTCGGCGGCCCCGACGAGACCGGTGCCCGCAGCGTCGCCGTGTACTCGACCCGCGAGGACGCCGCCGGCGACACCGGCAGCGACACCTGGACCCGCCACGCCACCGGCACGCTCACCGCGACGACGAAGACCGGCAGCCCGCAGGCCGACTTCACCGTCTGGCCGCCCGCCGGGGCGCGGCCCGTCGACGTCGACACCCTCTACGACGCTCTCGCCCGGCACGGCTACGAGCACGGCCCGGTCTTCCGGAGCGTACGCGGGCTCTGGCAGCGTGGCGAGGAGACGTTCGCCGAGGTCGCGGTGGACGAGGCCGACCGCGAGGAGGCCGGCCGGTTCGGCCTGCACCCCGCCCTCCTCGACGCCGCCCTGCACCCGGCACTGCGGGACACCGCCGGGGCCGACGGCGCCGCGAGCGGTGCCCGGGTCTGGCAGCCGCTCGCCTGGCAGGGGCTCGCGCTGCACGCCGTCGGCGCCACCGTGCTGCGCGTGCGGATCGGCCCGAACGGCGGCGACGCCGTGTCGCTGGAGGCGGTCGACCAGGCCGGCGGTCTGGTCCTGACGGCGGACGCGGCGGAGCTGCGGCCGCTGACCGCCGAACAGTTGACGACCGCGACGGGCACGGCGGGCGAGGACGCGCTGTTCCGCGTCGAGTGGAGCGAACTGCCCCCGTCCGCGGGGGCGGTGGCCGAGCCGCCGACCTGGGTCACGGTGTCCGAGGCGGGCGCGGTCACCGCGCTGGCCGACGCCCCGGAGCTTCCCGCCCTGGTGGTCCTGGACGCCGCCGCCGACGGCGGTCACGGCGTCGACACCGCGCTCGTCCTGACGAACCGGGTGCTGGCGGCCGTCCAGGCCTGGCTGGCGGCTCCGGGGCTGGAGACGGTCCCCCTCGTCGTGGCCACCCGGGGTGCGGTGGGCGCCGGCGCGGACGGCGCGGTCACCGACCCGGCCGGCGGCGCGGTGTGGGGCCTGATCCGCGCCGCCCAGACCGAGAACCCCGACCGGATCGTCCTGCTCGACCTCGATCCCGACTCCGACGCGGGTCACCACGCCGACGTAGACGCCCACCCCGCCGCTCACGGTGACCTGGCCCCCGTCCTGGGCGCGGTGCTCGCCGCCGGGGAGCCCGAACTGGCCCTGCGGGGAACGACGCTGTCCATTCCGCGACTCGTCCGGGCGGTATCGGCCACCGGGACCGGCGGTGGCGGTGAGCGCGCCACCGCGCCCTGGGCGGGCCTCGACCCCGAGGGCACCGTCCTGATCACCGGTGGTACGGGTTCGCTGGGCGGGATCCTCGCCCGGCACCTCGTCGCCACGCACGGCATCCGCCATCTGGCGCTGGTCAGCCGGCGCGGACCGGCGGCGGAGGGAGCGGCGGAGCTGGTCGCCGAACTGACCGGGCTCGGTGCGACGACGGTCTCGGTGGAATCCTGCGACGTGACCGACCGGGAGGCCGTGGCGGCCCTGCTGGCCGCCGTGCAGCGCGACGGACGTCGGCTGACCGCCGTCGTGCACACCGCGGGCATCGCCGACGCCGGCGTCATCGGCACCCTGGAGCCCGAGCGGGTCGCGCAGGTCTTCGCCCCGAAGGTGACCGCGGCGCAGCACCTGGACGCTCTGACCCGCGAACTGGCCCCCGATCTGGACGCGTTCGTCGTCTTCTCCTCCGTCTCCTCCGTGTTCCTCGGCGCGGGCACCGGCAGCTACGCGGCCGCCAACGCCTTCCTGGACGCGCTGGCGTACCAGCGCCGGGCGGCCGGACTCGCCGGGACCTCGCTGGCCTGGGGCCTGTGGAACCAGACCGCCGGCGGTATGGCCGCCGGCATGGACGAGCTCACGCGGAGCCGGATGAACCGGCGCGGCGGCGTGCTGGCGATGACGGCCGAGGAGGGCATGGACCTCTTCGACGCGGCGCTGCACACCGGCGAGGCGCTGCTGATCCCGGCCAGGCTCGACCTGCGGGCGCTGCGCGCCGGCGCCGCGGCCGGCCGCGACATCCCGACCCTGCTGCGGGGCCTGGTACGGACCGGGCGGCAGCTGGTGCGGGCGGCCTCGGGTGACGGCGGCGGAGGGCTGGCCGGTCGGCTGGCCGGGCTGGCGGCGGCCGAGCAGGAGGCGCTGCTGCTGGACCTGGTCCGTACGCACGCGGCGACCGTGCTCGGGCACGCGGGGCCCGAGGCGATCCGCAGCGGGACGGCGTTCCGGGACTCCGGCTTCGACTCGCTGACCTCGGTCGAGCTGCGCAACCGGCTGCGCGAGGCGACCGGCCTGAAGCTGGCCGCGACGGTGGTCTTCGACCACCCCACCCCGCTCGCGTTCGCCCGCTACCTCCACGCCGAGTTCGGTCATGTGGCCGCCGAGACCGCCGCGACGGCTCCGACCGTCCTGGCCGCCGATCCGGACGAGCCGATCGCCATCGTGGGCATGGCCTGCCGGCTGCCCGGTGGCGTCGGCAGTCCGGCGGACCTGTGGCGGCTGGTCAGCGAGGGCCGGGACGCCATGTCCGGCTTCCCGGAGGACCGCGGCTGGGACGTGGACGGCCTGTTCGACGCCGACCCCGGAAAGGCCGGCACCTCCTATGTGAGCCAGGGCGGGTTCCTCTACGAGGCCGGGCAGTTCGACGCGGGCTTCTTCGGGATCTCGCCGCGTGAGGCGCTCGCGATGGACCCGCAGCAGCGGCTGCTGCTGGAGACGTCCTGGGAGGCGCTGGAGCGGGCCGGGATCGACCCGCTCGCACTGAAGGGGCGGGACGTCGGCGTGTTCTCCGGCGTGATGGGCCAGGGCTACGGCGCCGGCGGCGCGGTGCCCGCCGAGCTGGAGGGCTTCACCGGCACCGGCGGCATGGGCAGTGTGGCCTCCGGTCGGGTCGCCTACGTGTTCGGACTGGAGGGTCCGGCGGTCACCGTGGACACGGCGTGTTCCTCCTCGCTGGTGGCGATGCACCTGGCCGCGCAGGCGCTGCGGCAGGGCGAGTGCTCGATGGCGCTGGCCGGTGGCGCGACCGTGATGGCCACCCCCGGTACCTTCGTGGAGTTCTCGCGCCAGCGCGGCCTGGCGACGGACGGCCGGTGCAAGTCGTACGCGGACGCGGCGGACGGTACCGGCTGGGCCGAGGGTGCGGGCGTGGTGGTGCTGGAGCGGCTCTCCGAGGCACGGCGCCACGGGCACCGGGTGCTCGCGGTGGTGCGCGGCAGCGCGGTGAACCAGGACGGCGCGTCCAACGGTCTGACGGCGCCCAACGGGCTGTCGCAGCAGCGGGTGATCCGCAAGGCGCTGGCGAACGCGGGTCTGTCGCCGGTCGAGGTGGACGTGGTGGAGGGTCACGGGACCGGGACGGTGCTGGGTGACCCGATCGAGGCGCAGGCGCTGCTGGCCACCTACGGCCAGGACCGGGAGCCGGGGCGTCCGCTCTGGCTGGGCTCGCTGAAGTCGAACATCGGCCACACCCAGATGGCGGCCGGTGTCGCCGGTGTGATCAAGATGGTGGAGGCGCTGCGGCACGGTGTCCTGCCGCCCACGCTGCACGTGGACACGCCGTCCTCGCAGGTGGACTGGTCGGCCGGCGCAGTGGAGTTGCTGACCGAGGCGCGGGAGTGGCCGGAGACCGGCCGCCCCCGCCGGGTGGGCGTGTCCGGGTTCGGGGTCAGTGGGACGAACGCCCATCTGATCCTGGAACAGGCTCCGGTCGAGCCCGCGGTGGAACGCCCCGCCGTCGCGCCGACGGGCCTGGTGCCGCTGGTGGTCTCCGCGAAGAGCACGGGGTCGCTGGCCGGGCAGGCCGACCGGCTGGCCCCGTTCGTCGAGACCTCCGGCGCCCGGACGGTGGACATCGCCGCCGCCCTGCTGTCGCAGCGGGCGCTGCTGTCCGAGCGTGCTGTGGTGCTGGCGGGCTCCTCGGAGGAGGCGCTGGCGGGGCTGAGCGCGCTGGCGCGGGGTGACAGCAGCTCGGCGCTGGTGAGCGGGACGGTGTCGGAAACGGCTCGGACGGTGTTCGTCTTCCCGGGGCAGGGTTCCCAACGGATCGGGATGGGCCGGGAGTTGGCCGAGCAGTACCCGGTGTTCGCCGAGGCGTTCGACGCGGCGTGTGCGGCGTTGGACGCGCGGTTGGCGGGCTGGGTGGAGCACTCGGTCAAGGATGTGGTGTTCGGTACGGCTGGGTCCCTCGATCAGACCGTCTACGCCCAGGCGGGTCTGTTCGCGGTGGAGACGGCGTTGTTCCGGCTGGTGGAGTCCTGGGGGGTGCGGCCGGACGCGGTGCTGGGTCACTCGATCGGTGAGCTCGCGGCCGCGCATGTGGCGGGGGTGTTGTCGCTGGCGGATGCGGTGGTGGTGGTGGCCGCGCGTGGCCGGTTGATGCAGGCGCTGCCGGAGGGTGGTGCGATGGTGGCGGTGGCCGCCGCCGAGGCGGAGGTCGCCGAACTCCTCGGTGACGGGGTGGATTTGGCGGCGGTGAACGGTCCGTCGTCGGTGGTGCTCTCCGGTGAGGAGGCGGCCGTGCTGAAGGCGGCCGAGAGTCTGAAGGCGCAGGGCCGCAAGGTCAAGCGGCTCACGGTCTCGCACGCCTTCCACTCGGCACTGATGGAGCCGATGCTGGCGGAGTTCGCGGCCGCCCTGGCCGAGGTGACCTGGCGCGAGCCGAAGCTTGCGGTGATCTCCAATGTGACCGGCCGGGTGGCCGATCCCGGTCAACTGGCCGATCCCGCCTACTGGGTGGAGCACGTCCGCCGTCCGGTCCGGTTCGCCGAGGGCATCGTCGCGGCGGCCGAGGACGGTGGCGCGCTGTTCGTCGAGCTCGGCCCGGGTGCCGCGCTCAGCGGGGTGGTGGGCGAGACGGTCGACGGCCGTGCGGTGGCGGTGGCCGCGCTGCGCGACGGTCGCCCGGAGGCGCACACGCTGCTCGCCTCGGTGGCCGAACTCTTCGTCCGGGGCGTCGAGGTGGACTGGGTGAAGACCCTGCCCGCCGGCCTCCCGGCCGCGCACCTGGAGCTGCCGACCTACGCCTTCGATCACCGGCACTACTGGTTGCAGAGCGCCCCGGCGACCGACGCCGCCTTCCTGGGCCTGACCGGGACCGACCACCCGCTGCTCGGCGCGGTGGTGCACCTGCCGCAGAACGACGGGCTGGTCTTCACCTCCCGGCTTTCCCTGCGCACACACCCCTGGCTCGCCGACCATGCCGTCGGCGGCGTCGTGCTGGTGCCCGGCACCGGTCTGGTGGAGCTGGCGGTGCGGGCCGGTGACGAGGCGGGCTGCGGCACGCTGGACGAACTGGTCATCGAGGCACCGCTGGTGGTGCCCGACCACGGCGGCGTCCGCGTCCAGGTCGCCCTCGGCGGCCCCGACGACCGGGGCGCCCGCACGGTGGAGGTGTATTCCGCCCGCGAGGACGCCGGGGGCGCCGCGAACGGCGCGAACGGTGCGGACAGCTGGACCCGCCACGCCACCGGCACCCTGGTGCCGGCGAAGGCCGGCGCCGCCGCGCCGGAGTCCGACCTCACCGCCTGGCCGCCGCCCGGCGCCCAGCCGGTCGAGGTCGACGTCGACGGCTTCTACGCCGACCTGATCCGGCTCGGCTACACCTACGGCCCCTCGTTCCAGGGCCTGCGGGCGGTCTGGCGGCGCGGCGAGGAGGTCTTCGCCGAGATCGCGCTGCCGGACGGGTACCGCGAGGAGGCGGACCGCTTCGGCATCCACCCCGCGCTGCTCGACGCGGCCCTGCACGCCAACGGGTTCGTCCAGCCGGCCGGCGCCCCCTCGGGGGCGGACGAGCGCCGGACGGTCCTGCCGTTCGCGTGGAACGGGCTGACCCTGCACGCCGTCGGCGCCTCGGCGCTGCGGGTGCGGGTGGCACCGTCCGGCCCGGACGCGGTGTCGCTCCAGGCCGCCGACGAGACCGGCGGGCCGGTCCTGACCCTGGACTCGCTGGTGTTCCGGGCCGTCTCCGCCGAGCAGTTGGAGGCGGCGGCCGGTGCGCCGGGCGGCGACTCGCTGTTCCGGGTGGACTGGACGGCGCTGCCCCCGGCGGCGCAGGCCGTCGCACCGGCGCCGAGCCGGGTCTGCGTCGCCACCGCGGACGAGGTTGCCGCCCTGGCCGAGCAGGGCGCGGTGCCCGACGCGGTCGTGCTGACGGCCGTCGGCGGCGACGCGCTGGAGCTCGGCTCCCGGGTGCTCGACGTGCTCCAGGCCTGGCTGGTCGCGCCCGGCCCGGCGGACTCCCGGCTGGTCGTGGCCACCCGGGGCGCGGTGCCCGCCGGCGGCGACGCCGCACTGACCGACCCGGCGGGCAGCGCCGTCTGGGGTCTGGTCCGGACCGCCCAGGTGGAGAACCCGGACCGGATCGTCCTGCTCGACCTCGACCCGGACACCGATGCCGACACCGGCCTCGACGCCGTCCTGACCGCCGTGCTGGCGACCGGCGAGCCGCAGATCGCGGTGCGCGGGGCGGTGCTGTCCGCACCGCGTCTGGTCCGCGCCGTCGCGGCCGACGCGACGGGGGCGGCCTTCGACCCGGAGGGCACGGTCCTGGTCACCGGTGGCACCGGGTCGCTGGGCGCCCTGCTGGCCCGGCACCTGGTCACCCGGCACGGCGTGCGGCACCTGGTACTGACCAGCCGGCGTGGCCCGGCGGCCGCCGGGGCCGAGGAGTTGGTGGCCGAGCTGCGCGAGCTGGGCGCCGAATCGGTGTCCGTGGCGGCCTGCGACGTCGCCGACCGTGACGCGCTGGCGGCGCTGCTCGCCGCGGTGGTCGACGAACGCCCGCTGACGGCCGTCGTGCACACCGCGGGCGTCCTGGACGACGGTGTGATCGGGGCGCTGAACGGGGAACGGCTGGCGAACGTCTTCGCACCGAAGGTGACCGCCGTCGGCCACCTGGACGAGCTGACCCGCGAACTCGCCCCCGAACTGGACGCGTTCGTCGTCTTCTCCTCCGCCTCCGGCCTGTTCGGCTCGGCCGGGCAGGGCAACTACGCGGCGGCCAACGCCTACCTGGACGGGCTGATGGCCCGGCGCCGGGCGGGCGGCCTGCCGGCGCTGTCGCTGGCCTGGGGCCCGTGGGAGCAGACCGCCACCGGGATGACCACCGGAGCCGAGGCGGCCGGCCGCACCCGGACGAACCGTCGCGGCGGCATCCTCGCGCTCGGGCCGCAGGAGGGCACCGCGCTGTTCGACGCCGCGCTGGACGCGCACGAGGCCCTGCTGGTGCCGATCAAGCTGGACCTCCGGGCGATCCGGGCCGACGCCGCGACGGGCGCGGCGGTGCCACCCCTGCTGCGCGGTCAGGTCCGCGTCGGCCGCCAGGTGGCCAGGGCCGCGTCGGGTGACGGCGGTGACGGTCTGGTCCGCCGGCTGGCCGGGCTCGCCCGGGCCGACCAGGAGGCCGTGCTGGTGGACCTCCTGCGGACCCAGGTCGCGCTGGTCCTGGGCCATGCCGGTCCGGACGGGGTGGTGGCCGGGACGTCCTTCAAGGACGCCGGCTTCGACTCGCTCACCTCGGTCGAGCTGCGCAACCGGTTGCGCGAGGCCACCGGCCTCAACCTGTCCGCCACCGTGGTCTTCGACTACCCGACCCCGCTGGCGCTGGCCCGCCACGTGCACGGCGAACTGCTCCCGGACGGTGCGGCGAGCGGGCCGGAGGTGGACGAGGACCGTCTGCGGCACGCCCTGGTCTCCCTCCCGATGGCCCGGTTCCGGGAGGCCGGACTGATGGAGGCCCTGGTCAGGCTGGCCGCGCTCGACACCGGCGGTGCGGTGGCCGGCGAGCCGGACGAGGACGACCGGCCGGGCACGCTCGCCGACCTGGACGTCGACGACCTCGTTCAACTGGCGCTCGGCGGCGACGACGAGGGCCTCGAAAGCTGATGCGGTACAACGTGATGGGGGCAGTGAAGTGAGTACTTCATACGAGAAGCTCGTCGAGGCGCTACGGAAGTCGCTCGAAGAGGTCGGCTCGCTGAAGAAGCGGAACCGCCAACTCGTCAGCGCCTCCAGCGAGCCTGTGGCGATCGTGGGTATGGCGTGCCGGCTGCCCGGTGGTGTCGACAGCCCCGAGGGGCTCTGGAACCTGGTCAGCGAGGGCCGTGACGGCGTCTCGGCCTTCCCCACCGACCGGGGGTGGGACCTCGACGGGCTGTTCGACGAGGACCCGGAGAACCGTGGCACCTCCTACGTGGACCAGGGCGGCTTCCTGCACCGGGCCGGGCTGTTCGACGGGGGCTTCTTCGGGATCTCGCCGCGTGAGGCGCTGGCGATGGACCCGCAGCAGCGGCTGCTGCTGGAGACGTCCTGGGAGGCGCTGGAGCGGGCCGGCATCGACCCGGCCACGTTGAAGGGCACCGATGTCGGGGTGTTCAACGGCATCATGGGCGTCGACTACTTCGCCGGCGGGAGCGTGCCGCCCGAGCTGGAGGGCTTCACGGGGACGGGAGCGGCCGCCAGTGTGGCGTCGGGCCGGATCTCCTACGTGTTCGGCTTCGAGGGCCCGGCGGTCACGCTCGACACCGCCTGTTCGTCCTCGCTGGTGGCGATCCACCTGGCGGCCCAGGCGCTGCGCCGCGGTGAGTGCTCGATGGCGCTGGCCGGCGGCGCGACCGTGATGGCCACGCCCGGTCTCTTCATCGACTTCTCGCGCCAGCGCGGCCTGGCGGCCGACGGCCGGTGCAAGGCCTACGCGGACGCGGCCGACGGTACCGGCTGGGCCGAGGGCGCGGGTGTGGTGGTGCTGGAGCGGCTCTCCGAGGCCCGCCGCAAGGGCCACCGGGTGCTCGCGGTGGTGCGTGGGTCGGCGGTGAACCAGGACGGCGCGTCCAACGGTCTGACCGCGCCCAACGGCCCCTCGCAGCAGCGGGTGATCCGCAAGGCGCTGGCGAACGCGGGTCTGACCACCGCCGATGTGGACGTGGTGGAGGGGCACGGCACCGGGACGGTGCTGGGTGACCCGATCGAGGCGCAGGCGCTGCTGGCCACCTACGGTCAGGACCGGCCCGTCGAGCGGCCGCTCCGGCTCGGGTCGTTGAAGTCGAACATCGGTCACACCCAGGCGGCGGCCGGTGTGTCGGGTGTGATCAAGATGGTGCAGGCGCTGCGGCACGGTGTCATGCCGCCCACCCTGCACGTGGACGCGCCGTCCTCGCAGGTGGACTGGTCGGCCGGTGCGGTGGAGCTGCTGACCGAGGCGCAGGAGTGGCCGGAGACCGGCCGCCCCCGCCGGGCGGGTGTGTCCGGGTTCGGTGTCAGCGGCACCAACGCGCACCTGATCCTGGAGCAGGCGCCGGAGGAGGAGCCGGTGGCGGTCGAGGTCACGCCCGACGCGGTGGTTCCGCTGGTCCTGTCGGCGGCTTCGGCGACGGCCCTGGCCGGCCAGGCCGGGCGGCTGGCGGCCTTCGTCGAGAGCGCCGAGGCGTCCGGGGCCGGGGCGCCGGTCGCGGTGGCGGGTGCGCTGATCGCCCAGCGGGCGGTGCTGGGCGAGCGCGCGGTCCTGGTGGCCGGTTCGCGCGAGGAGACGCTGGCGGGCCTTGCCGCGCTGGCGCGCGGCGAGTCCGCGCCCGCCGGGGCGACCGGCAGCGCTTCGCCGTCCGGCGGTCCGGGGAGGGTGGTCCTCGTCTTCCCGGGGCAGGGTTCGCAGCGGGTCGGTATGGGTCGCGAGCTGGCGGAGCGGTTCCCGGTGTTCGCCGAGGCGTTCGACGCGGTGTGTGCGGCGTTGGACGCGCGGTTGGCGGGCTGGGTGGAGTACTCGGTCAAGGATGTGGTGTTCGGTACGGCCGGGTCGCTCGATCAGACCGTCTACGCCCAGGCGGGTCTGTTCGCGGTGGAGACGGCGCTGTTCCGGCTGGTGGAGTCGTGGGGGGTGCGGCCGGACGCGGTGCTGGGTCACTCGATCGGTGAGCTCACGGCCGCGCATGTGGCGGGTGTGTTGTCGCTGGCGGATGCGGCGGCGGTGGTGGCCGCGCGTGGCCGGTTGATGCAGGCGCTGCCGGAGGGTGGTGCGATGGTGGCGGTGGCCGCCACGGAGGCGGAGGTCGCCGAACTCCTGGGTGACGGTGTGGATTTGGCGGCGGTGAACGGTCCGTCGTCGGTGGTGCTCTCCGGTGAGGAGGCGGCCGTGCTGAAGGCGGCCGAGAGTCTGCAGGCGCAGGGCCGCAAGGTCAAGCGGCTGACGGTCTCGCACGCCTTCCACTCGGCACTGATGGAGCCGATGCTGGCGGAGTTCGCCGCGGTGCTCGCCGAGGTCTCCTGGGGTGAGGCCCAGGTCCCGATCATCTCGAACGTCACCGGTCGTCCGGCCGAGTCGGGTCAACTGGCCGACCCGGCCTACTGGGTGGACCATGTCCGCCGCCCGGTCCGGTTCGCCGAGGGCATCGCGGCGGCGGCCGAGGTCGGTGACGCGGTCTTCGTCGAGCTCGGCCCGGGTGCCGCGCTCAGCGGCGTGGTGGACGAGACGCTCGACGGCCGTGCGGTGGCGGTGGCCGCGCTGCGCGACGGCCGCCCCGAGGCGCACACCCTGCTCGCGTCGGTCGCCGAACTCTTCGTCCGGGGCGTCGAGGTGGACTGGGTGAAGACCCTGCCCGCCGGCTTCACGGCCACCCATCTGGACCTGCCCACCTACGCCTTCGAGCACGAGCACTACTGGCTCCCGGCCACCCCGAGCCTCGACGCGGCCTCGCTCGGCCAGGGCAGGGCCGATCACCCGCTGCTCGGCGCGATCGTCCAACTCCCGCAGTCCGACGGCTTGGTGTTCACCTCGCGGCTGTCCCTGCGGACGCACGCCTGGTTGGCCGACCATGCCGTCGGCGGCGTCGTCCTGGTGCCGGGTACCGGTCTGGTGGAGCTGGCGGTGCGGGCCGGTGACGAGGTCGGCTGCGGTGCGCTGGACGAACTGGTCATCGAGGCACCGCTGGTGGTGCCCGAGCACGGCGGCCTGCGCGTCCAGGTCGCCGTCGGCGGCCCCGACGGAAACGGCGCCCGCACGGTGGAGGTGTACTCGGCCCGCGAGGACGCCGGGGACGCCGCGAACGGCACGGACGCCTGGGTCCGGCACGCCACGGGCACGCTGTTGCCGACGACGGCCGGCGCCGCCACGCCCGCGTTCGACTTCACCGCCTGGCCCCCGCCCGGCGCGCAGCCGGTGGACATCACCGGCGGCTACGACCTGCTCGCCCGGGCGGGTTACGCCTACGGCCGGTCGTTCCAGTGCGTGCGCGCGGTCTGGCGGCGCGGCGAGGAGGTCTTCGCCGAGGTCGCCGTGCCGGACGAACTCCGGGAGCAGGGTGCCCGCTTCGGTATCCACCCCGGTCTGCTCGACGCCGCGCTGCACTCCAGCATGCTGGACGCGGCGGCCGCGCTGAGCGGCGTCCGGCCGGACGGGGAGACGGACGGTGAGCCGGGCGAGGAGCCGGTGGTGCGCCTGCCGTTCGCCTGGAACGGGCTCGTCCTGCACGCGGCGGGCGCGTCCTCGGTCCGGGTTCGGGTGGCTCAGCCGGCGCCGGACGCCCTGTCGCTGGAGGCCGTCGACGACACCGGCGGGCTGGTCCTGACGCTGGACTCGCTGGTCTCGCGGGCGGTCTCCGCCGAGCAGTTGGAGGCGGCGGCCGGTGCGCCGGGCACCGATGCGCTGTTCCGGGTGGAGTGGGCCGAACTCGCCGCCCCGTCCGCGACGGAAGCCGGCCCGGCCCCGGCCCGGGTCGCCACCCCGGAGGACGTGGCGACCCTGTTCGCGGGTACGGAGGTCACCGAGGCGCCCGCGGCCGTCTGGCTGGAGGCGGTCACCGGCGGCGCCGGCGACACCCCGCTCGCCCTGACCCGGCGGGTGCTGGAGGTCGTCCAGGCCTGGCTGGCCGGCGCCGGCTGGGAGGGTTCCCGGCTGGTGGTCGTCACCCGGGGCGCGGTGCCCGCCGGCGGCGACGCCGCGGTCACCGACCCGGCGGGCAGTGCCGTCTGGGGTCTGCTCCGGGCGGCGCAGGCGGAGAACCCGGACCGGATCGTGCTGCTGGACACCGACACCGCGCCCGGCACGGACGTCGAGCCGCTGCTCGCCGCCGTGCTGGCGGTCGGGGAGCCGCAGGTCGCGGTGCGTGGTGCGGCGCTGTATGTGCCGCGGTTGGCGCGGGCGGCGGTCGTGCGGGGTGCGGAGCCGGTGCTGGATGCGGCGGGGACGGCGCTGATCACCGGTGGTACGGGGTCCTTGGGCGCGGTGTTGGCGCGGCACCTGGTCACCCGGCACGGTGTCCGCCATCTGGTGCTGACCAGTCGGCGCGGCCTGGAGGCGGAGGGTGCCCGGGAGTTGGTGGCCGAGCTGCGTGGGCTGGGCGCCGAGTCGGTGACGGTGCCGGCCTGCGACGTGACCGACCGGGACGCGGTGGCGGAACTGCTCGCCGCCGTCCAGCGAGACGGGCGCCGGCTGACCGCCGTGGTCCACGCGGCGGGTGTCTTCGACGGCGGTGTGATCGGCGAGGTCGACCGGGAGCGGCTGGAGCGCGTGTTCGCGCCCAAGGTGACCGCCACGCAGCACCTGGACGAGCTGACCCGCGAACTCGCCCCGGACCTCGACGCGTTCATCGCGTACTCGTCGGTCTCGGCGGTGTTCCTGGGTGCGGGCACGGGTGCCTACGCGGCGGCGAACGCCTTCATGGACGGCCTGATGGCCCGGCGCCGGGCGGCCGGTCTGCCGGCGCTGTCGCTGGCCTGGGGCCCGTGGGCGCAGACCGACGGCATGGGCGCCGACCTGGACGAGCTGTCCCGTAGCCGGATGAACCGGCGCGGCGGCGCCCAGCCGCTGACGGCGGCGGAGGGCATGGAGCTCTTCGACACCGCGCTGCACGGCGACCGGGCGCTGCTCGTGCCGGTCAAGCTCGACCTGCGGGCCCTGCGCGCGGCCGCCACGGCCGGTGCCGGGGTGCCGCCGCTGCTGCAGGGCCTGGTGCGTCCGGGCCGGCAGGCGGCGCGGTCCGCCGCGGCCGGTGGCGGCGGCGGGCTGGCCGCCCGGCTGGCCGGGCTGGCGGTCGCCGAGCGCGAGGCGCAGCTGCTGGAGCTGGTCCGTACGCACGTCGCGTCGGTGCTCGGCCACGCGGGTGCGGCGAACGTCGCGGCGGAGCGGGCGTTCAAGGACGCCGGCTTCGACTCGCTGACCTCGGTCGAACTGCGCAACCGCCTCCGTGAGGCCACCGGCCTGAACCTGCCCGCCACGGCCGTGTTCGACTACCCCACCCCGCTCGCCCTGGCCCGCTACCTGGACGGCGAGTTCGACGGGACGGCGGTCGCGGCGGGCCCGGCCGTCCCCGTGGCGGCCGTGCACGACCCGGCGGACCCGGTGGCGATCGTCGGCATGGCCTGCCGGCTCCCCGGCGGCGTGGCCACCCCGGAGGACCTGTGGCAGCTGGTCACCGAGGGGCGGGACGGCGTGTCGCTGTTCCCGTCCGACCGCGGCTGGGGCCTGGACGAGTTGTTCGACGCCGATCCGGAGAACGAGGGCACCTCCTACGTCAGCCAGGGCGGCTTCCTGCACGAGGCACCGCTGTTCGACCCGGCCTTCTTCGGGATCTCGCCCCGCGAGGCACTCGCCATGGACCCGCAGCAGCGGCTGCTGCTGGAGACCTCGTGGGAGGCCATGGAGCGGGCCGGCATCGATCCGGGTTCGCTGAAGGGCACCGACGTCGGGGTGTTCAACGGCATCATGGGCGTCGACTACTACGCCGGTGGCAACGTGCCGGCGGAGCTGGGCGGCTTCGCCCTGACCGGCGCCGGCGCGAGTGTGGCGTCGGGCCGGGTGTCGTACGTGTTCGGCTTCGAGGGCCCGGCGGTCACCGTGGACACGGCCTGCTCGTCGTCCCTGGTGGCGATCCACCTGGCCGCCCAGGCGCTGCGCCAGGGCGAGTGCTCGCTGGCGCTGGCCGGCGGTTCGACGGTGATGTCCAGCCCGAGCATGTTCATGGAGTTCTCGCGGCAGAAGGCGCTGGCGACGGACGGCCGGTGCAAGTCCTACGCGGACGCGGCGGACGGTACGGGGTGGGCCGAGGGCGCGGGTGTGGTGGTGCTGGAGCGGCTCTCCGAGGCGCGGCGCAACGGCCACCGGGTGCTCGCGGTGGTGCGCGGCAGCGCGGTGAACCAGGACGGCGCGTCCAACGGCCTCACCGCGCCCAACGGCCCCTCGCAGCAGCGGGTGATCCGCAAGGCCCTGGCCGCGGCCGGACTGTCGACCGCCGATGTCGACCTGGTGGAGGGGCACGGAACCGGGACGGTGCTGGGGGACCCGATCGAGGCGCAGGCACTGCTGGCCACCTACGGCCGCGGCCGCGACCCGGAGCGTCCGCTGTGGCTGGGCTCGCTGAAGTCCAACATCGGCCACGCGCAGGCGGCGGCCGGCGTCTCGGGTGTGATCAAGATGGTGCAGGCGCTGCGGCACGGCGTGATGCCCGCGACCCTGCACGTGGACGCGCCGTCCTCGCAGGTGGACTGGACGGCGGGCGCCGTCGAGCTGTTGACCGAGGCCCGCCCGTGGCCGGAGAGCGACCGGCCGCGCCGGGCCGGGGTCTCCTCCTTCGGCCTGAGCGGGACGAACGCGCACGTGATCCTTGAGCAAGTGCCCGAGGAGGAGCCGGTCGCGGTCGAGGCCGTGCCCGACGCGGTGGTGCCGCTGGTGGTGTCGGCGAAGAGCGCCGTCTCGCTGGCGGGCCAGGCCGGGCGGCTGACGGCCCTCGCGGGGGCGGTCGACCCGGCGGCACTGGCGGGCGCGCTGCGCTCCCGGCGGGCGCTGCTGTCCGAGCGCGCGGTGGTGGTGGCCGGCTCGTCGCAGGAGGCGTCGGCCGCGCTGGCCGCGCTGGCGCGCGGCGAGGGCAGCCCGGCGGTGGTGACCGGCAGCGCCGCGGCCTCGGGCGCGGGCCGGACGGTGCTGGTGTTCCCCGGCCAGGGTGCGCAGTGGGCCGGTATGGGCCGTGAACTGCTGGACTCCTCGCCGGTGTTCGCCGCGCGCATCGCGGAGTGCGCCCGGGCCCTGAGCCCGTGGGTGGACTGGTCTCTGGAGGAGGTGCTGCGCGGCGAGGCGCCCGCCGAGATCCTGGACCGCGCCGACGTGGTGCAGCCCGCGAGCTTCGCCGTGATGCTCGGTCTGGCGGCCGTCTGGGCCTCGGTGGGGGTGCGGCCGGACGCGGTGGTCGGCCACTCGCAGGGCGAGATCGCGGCGGCCTGCGTGGCCGGTGCGCTCTCGTTGGAGGACGCCGCCCGGATCGTGGCGGTGCGCAGCCAGGTGATCGGCGGGAGCCTCGCGGGGCGTGGTGGCATGGCGTCGGTGGCGCTCTCCGAGGCGGAGGCCGCGGCCCGGCTGGAGCGCTGGTCGGGCCGGCTGGAGGTCGCAGTGGTCAACGGTCCCCGGTCGGTCGTGGTCGCCGGTGATCTCGACGTGGTGGACGAGGCCGTCGAGGTGCTGGCCGCCGAGGGGGTGTGGGTGCGCCGGGTCGCGGTGGACTTCGCCTCCCACACCCGGCACGCCGAGGCCCTGGAGGAGACGCTGGCGGAGGCGTTCGCGGACATCCGCGGCCGGGCGCCGCAGATCCCGTTCTTCTCCACGGTGACAGGCGACTGGGTCCGCGAGGCCGGCGTCATCGACGGCGGCTACGTGTACCGGAACCTGCGCGGCCAGGTCCGCTTCGGTCCGGCCGTCGCCGCGCTGCTGGCCGAGGGCCACACGGTGTTCGTGGAGGCCAGCGCCCACCCGGTGCTGGTCCAGCCGATCAACGAGGTCGTGGACGAGACCGGGGCCGAGGCCCTGGTCACCGGCTCGCTGCGCCGGGAGGAGGGTGGCCTGCGCCGGCTGCTGACCTCGATGGCCGAACTCTTCGTCCGGGGCGTGGCCGTGGACTGGACCGGTGTCCTGCCGGCCGGCGCCGGCGCCGCCGAGGTGGACCTGCCGACCTACGCCTTCGACCACCAGCACTACTGGCTCGAAAGGACCGCGGCCGCCACCGACGCGACCTCCCTGGGCCTGGCGGGTGTCGACCATCCGCTGATCGGCGCGGTGGTGGAGGTGCCGGAGACGGGCGGGGTGCTGTGCACCTCCCGGCTGTCGCTGCGCACCCACCCCTGGCTGGCCGATCACGCCGTCGGCGACGTCGTCCTGCTGCCCGGTACCGGTCTGGTGGAGCTGGCGGTGCGGGCCGGTGACGAGGTCGGCTGCGGCACGCTGGACGAGCTGGTGATCGAGGCCCCGCTGATCCTGCCCGCGCAGGGAGGTGTCCGGGTGCAGGTCACCGTCGGCGGCCCCGACGAGAGCGGCTCCCGCACGGTGGCCGTCTACTCGACCCCCGAGGAGGCCGTCGGCGAGCCGTGGACCCGCCACGCCACCGGCGTCCTCACCGCCACGGCGAGGGCCGCCGGCTCCCGGTTCGACTTCACGGCCTGGCCACCGCCCGGCGCGGAGCGGGTGGAGATCGGCCCGGAGGAGTTCTACGCCGGGCTGCTGGAGCACGACTACGTCTACGGGCCGGTGTTCCGCGGCCTGCGGGCGGCGTGGCGGCGCGGCGACGAGGTGTTCGCCGAGATCGCCCTGCCGGAGGACCAGCGGGGCGCCGCCGCCGGGTTCGGCATCCACCCGGCGCTGCTGGACGCCGCCCTGCACGCGAAGGCGTTCCTGAGTACGGGCGACGGCCGCACGATGCTGCCGTTCGCCTGGAACGGGCTGGTCCTGCACGCCGCGGGCGCCTCGTCGCTGCGGGTTCGGGTGGCTCAGCCGGCGCCGGACGCCCTGTCGCTGGAGGCGGTGGACGAGACCGGCGGCGCGGTCCTGACGGCGGACTCGCTGGTGTTCCGGCCGGTGTCCGCCGAGCAGTTGGGCGCGGCGGCGGGCCGTACGGGCGGTGACTCGCTGTTCGCGGTGGACTGGACGGAGGTGCCGCGGGCCGGGGGCGCCGCCTCGCCGTCCTGGGTGCGGCTGTCCACCGCCGAGGAGGTGGCCACGCTCGCGGAGGACGCGCTGTCCGGGGCGGACGTCCCGGAGACGGCGATCCTGGAGGCGGTCACCGGCGGTGACGCGGACAGTCCGTTGGACGTGACGGACCGGGTGCTGGAGGTCGTCCAGACCTGGCTGGCCGGCGCCGGGCTGGAGGAGACCCGGCTGGTGGTCGTCACCCGGGGCGCGGTGCCCGCCGGTGGTGACGCCACGGTGGCGGACCCGGCCGGGTCCGCCGTCTGGGGCCTGGTCCGGGCGGCGCAGGCGGAGAACCCGGACCGGATCGTGCTGCTGGACACCGACGCCTCCGATCCGGTGGACGTCGAGTCGTTGCTGGGCCCGGTGCTGGCGGTCGGGGAGCCGCAGGTCGCGGTGCGTGGTGCGGCGCTGTACGTGCCGCGGCTGGCGCGGGCGGCGGTCGTGCGGGGTGCGGAGCCGGTGCTGGATGCGGCGGGGACGGTGCTGATCACCGGTGGTACGGGGTCGCTGGGCGCGGTGTTGGCGCGGCACCTGGTCACCCGGCACGGCGTGCGCCGTCTGGTGCTGACCAGTCGGCGCGGCCTGGAGGCGGAGGGTGCCCGGGAGCTGGTGGCCGAGCTGCGCGGGCTGGGCGCCGAGTCGGTGACGGTGCCGGCCTGCGACGTGACCGACCGGGAGGCGGTGGCGGAACTGCTGGCCGCCGTCCAGCGCGACGGGCGCCGGCTGACCGCCGTGCTGCACGCCGCCGGCCTGTTCGACGCGGGGGTGATCGGTGAGGTCGACCGGGAGCGGCTGGAGCGGGTGTTCGCGGCGAAGGTGACCGCGACGCAGCACCTGGACGAGCTGACCCGCAAGCTGGCGCCGGAGGTGGACGCGTTCGTGGTCTACTCCTCGGTGTCGGCGGTGTTCCTGGGTGCGGGCACGGGTGCCTACGCGGCGGCGAACGCCTTCATGGACGGGCTGATGGCCCGGCGCCGGGCGGCCGGTCTGCCGGCGCTGTCGCTGGCCTGGGGTCTGTGGGAGCAGGACTCCGGCATGGCGGCCGGCACCGACGACCTGACCCGCAGCCGGCTGAACCGGCGGGGCGGCCTGCTGGGGATGACGCCGGCCGAGGGCATGGAGCTGTTCGACACCGCGTTGCGCGCTGACCGGGCGCTGCTGGTGCCGGCCAAGCTCGATCTGCGGGCCCTGCGCGCCGACGCCGCGGCCGGGCGCGAGGCTCCGCCGCTGCTGCGTGGGCTGGTGCGGGCGAGCCGGCAGCTGGCCCGGGCCGCGGTCTCCGGTGACGAGCGGCGCCGGCTGGCCGAGCAGCTGACCGGGCTGCCCACGGCGGAGCGGACGGCGGTCCTGCTGGACGTCGTCCGCGCCCAGGTGGCTCTCGTCCTCGGGTACGGCGCCTCGCACCACATCGACGTGGACCAGGGGCTCTTCGAGATCGGCTTCGACTCGCTGACCGCGCTCGAACTGCGTAACCGGCTGGGTGAACTGATGGGCCGAAAGCTCTCGGCAGGACTTGTTTTCGATCATCCGACGCCGGGGATGATTGTCGCGCACATGCAAGATCGCATGTTCGGCGAGGACGCGGGGGGCGTCGCGGCCCTCTCGCTCTGAGTCGTCACGACGGACCGGCGGCCCGGTGACCGGCCGCCCGACCACCCACCCCGATCCGGCCCTGATCCGGCCCGGGAACAAGAGAGGAGATGACGACATGTTCGACGCGGACGCCTACCTCCGGCACATCGGGTGCGCCGGGCGGACGGGCGTGGACATCGAGACGCTGCGGACGCTGCACAAGCGGCACCTGATGGCGATCCCGTACAACATCGCCGCCCAGGACTTCACCGACGGCGTCAACCTCGTCGACCTCGACGAGGACGCCGTGTTCGAGACGGCCGTCGTCGAGGGGCGGGGAGGCACCTGCTTCCAGCTGAACCGGCTGTTCTTCCGGCTGCTGGGCGCCCTGGGCTACGACGTCTCCCTGATGGCGGCCAGTACCGCCGAGGGCAGGGAGAACTTCGGCACCGAGGTCGAGCACATGTTCGTCCGGGTGGCGCTGGACGGTGCCGAGTGGCTGGTCGACGTGGGCTACCCGGGGCCGTCCTACCTCGAACCGCTGCTCGTCACCGACGCGGTGCAGACCCAGTTCGGCTGCCAGTACCGGCTGGTGGACAAAGGCGACGGCGACTTCGCGTTGCAGCGGCGCGGGCGGGTGACCCGCTGGAGCGTCGTCTACACCTTCCGGCTGCTGCCCCGGCGGTGGAGCGACTGGAAGGAGCTGGAGGACCGCGCCCGGGAGAATCCGGCCCCGCCCCCCGAGGGGGACATGCAGGGCGTCCTCTACGGCCGGGCGTTCGAGGACGGCCAGGTCGTCCTGAAGGGCCGGCGGCACCTGACGGTCCGGGACGGACGGGAGCGGGTCCGCACCGTCGTCGACGACGACGAGCACCGCCTGCTCGTCGGCACCATCGTGTCCGGGGACCTCCCCTGACCCGCAGGAACACCATTCGCAGGCGATGTACGACGAATTCACGAAGGGAATCCAATGGCGAAGAACTCGGCCGATGTGGTTGTCATCGGCGGCGGTCCGGCAGGCGCGGTCAGCGCCTTCGTCCTGGCCAAGCAGGGCCATTCCGTGGTGCTCCTGGAGCGCGACGAGTTTCCGCGCTTCCACATAGGCGAGTCCCTGCTGCCCTACATGATGGGCCTTTTCGACCGGATCGGTCTGCGTGAGGCGCTGGAGTCCAGGGGCTACGTCCCGAAGTTCGGTGGCGAATTCATCGACCCGACGGAGACCAAGTTCTTCTCCGGCGTGTTCCGCGCGGACTTCAGCAAGCAGGGCGAGGGGCGCTTCGACCGCGCCTTCCAGGTGGAGCGCGCCAGGTTCGACGCGATGCTCGTCGAGGAGGCGGCCAAGGCGGGCGCCGAGGTCCACCTCGGCGCCGGCGTCAAGGACCTGCTGATGGAGGGCGACCGGATGGTCGGCGTCAGCTACGAGAAGGACGGCGAGGAGCACGAGGTCCGGGCGTCCTACGTGATCGATGCCAGCGGCCGGGCCGGGCGGATCGCCAACAAGTTCGGCCTCCGCAAGACGCTGGAGAAGCTCCGGATGGTCGGGGTGTTCCGGCACTACGAGGGCCTCGACGAGAAGCACAACCTCGGGGCCGAGGGCGACATCCAGGTCGGCGCGCACAACGACGGCTGGGTCTGGGCGATCCCGATCTCCAAGGAGGTCATCAGCGTCGGCACCGTGATGCCGCGCGACGTGTTCCGCGCGAGCACGCCGGAGGCGGCGTTCGAGGAGCACCTCAACCGGGTGCCGCGGATCACCGCGCGGCTGACCGGCACCCGCCCCAGCATGGACCTCAAGATCGAGACCGACTACTGCTACCACGCGGACACCGTCACCGGCCCCGGCTGGGTCATGGTCGGCGACGCGGGCTGCTTCGGCGACCCGATGTTCTCCGGTGGGGTGCTCGTCGCGACGGCCACCGCCACCCGCGCCGCCGAGACGATCGACGCGGCGCTGAAGGCCCCGGCCGACGCGGACCGGCTGATCGACGAGTACTCGAACTACTTCAAGACCGGGTACGACACCTACATCCGGCTCATCCACGCCTTCTACGACGGCGAGCTGGTCTCGGTGGCCGCCGACGCGGGCCGGACCACCTCGCGCGACGCACTGGAGCGCTACCTGATCCGGCTGATCGGCGGCGACTTCTGGAGCGAGCACAACGCGGTCGCGCAGGAGATGCGGCGGCGTCCGGAGTGGGACACCTTCGCGCCCTTCCAGCGGGTGTTCGGCTGCCCGTCCTACCCGCAGCTCGACGAGCACGACCGCAAGGAGCGGGCCGAGGCCCGCATCCTGCGGGTGACCACCGGCCAGTAACGGCCGGAGCGCCCCCGCACGCCCGGGATCCCAGTGGCCGAGCGCCGCCGGGGCCCCGGGCGAGGCCCGGGGTGCGCGTACCACCGAACAGCGGGCGCACCGTCGCGGGAACAGCGGGCGCAGCACCGAAAAGTCGGCGTTCCACGGCTACAGAACAGGTTGAAGCGGCGTGAGAGAACAAGTTCCGGTGCGCATCGGCGACCGTTCGTACGACGTGCTCATCGGCCCGGGAGTGCGCTCCTCGCTGGCCGAGGTCATCCGGGGCCTCGGTGCCCGGCGGGTGGCCGTGGTGTCGGCGCGGCCCGCGCAGTGGGTGCCCGACACCGGTGTCGAGACCCTGCTGCTGCCCGCCCGGGACGGTGAGCCGGACAAGAACCTCGCCACCGTCGAGGCGCTCTGCGCCGAGTTCGTGCGGTTCGGGCTCACCCGGTCCGACGCCGTGGTCTCCTGCGGCGGCGGGACGACCACCGATGTCGTCGGCCTGGCCGCGGCGCTCTACCACCGCGGGGTGCCCGTCGTGCACCTGCCGACCACGCTGCTGGCGCAGGTGGACGCCAGCGTCGGCGGCAAGACGGCCGTCAACCTGCCGTCCGGCAAGAACCTGGTGGGCGCCTACTGGCAGCCCGCCGCGGTGCTCTGCGACACCGACTACCTGACCACCCTGCCGCGCCGCGAACTGCTCAACGGGCTCGGCGAGATCGCCCGCTGCCACTTCATCGGCGCCGGCGACCTGCGCCCCCTCGCGCTGGCCGACCGGATCGCCGCCAGCGTCACCCTCAAGGCCGGCATCGTCTCGGCCGACGAACGCGACACCGGCCTGCGGCACCTGCTCAACTACGGCCACACCCTGGGCCACGCCCTGGAGGTGGCCACCGACTTCGCGCTGCGCCACGGCGAGGCGGTCGCCGTCGGCACGGTCTTCGCGGGCCTGCTCGCGGGCGTCCTGGACCGGATCGACCCGGCCCGGGTGGACGAGCACCGGGAGGTCGTCGCCTCCTACGGCCTGCCCGGCGCGCTGCCCGAGGGCGTCGATCCGGCCGAACTGGTCCGCCTGATGCGGCGGGACAAGAAGGCCCTCAGCGGGCTCGCCTTCGTCCTGGACGGCCCCGAGGGGGCGGAACTGGTCCACGACGTGCCCGAGCGGGCCGTCGAACAGGCGCTGGCGCGGATGCCGCGGCAACCGCTCGCCCGGCTCGTCGGGCCCGGCGCCGACCGGCCCGCCGGGACGGGAGCGGCGGTGACATGACGTACTCACCACGGCCGTCACCCGACGAGCGGGCGCCGGAGCGGACCGGGCGCCCGGCGGAGCGGCTGCTCGCCGACCGCCTCGCCGCCGCACTGGCCAGACCCGCGGCCCAGCAGCCCCACTGGCCGGACCGGGCCCGGGCGCGGGAGGTGGTCGGCCGACTGCGCACCGCCGCCCCGATCGTGGCGCCCGCCGAGACCGCGCGGCTGTCCGAACGGCTCGCGGCCGTCGCCCGGGGTGAGGCCTTCCTGCTCCAGGGCGGGGACTGCGCGGAGACCTTCGCCGACAACACCGAGTCGCACCTGCGCGCCAACCTGGGCCTGCTGAAGCGGATGGCGCTGGTGTTCACCCACGCCACCGGCCTGCCGGTGGTGCCGGTCGCCCGGGCCGCCGGACAGTACGCCAAACCGCGCTCCCAGCAGGTCGACGCGCAGGGCCTGCCGGTCTACCGCGGCGACATCGTCAACGGTGTCGAGCCCACCCTCGCCGCCCGCACCCCGGACCCGGAGCGGATGCTGCTGGCCCACGCCGACGCCGCCCGCACGATGGCCGTCGCACGCCGGCTCTGCCGGGAGGACCTGGGCGACCCGCACGCCCTGCACGCCGAGAACCTCCACTTCGTCCGCAGCTCGCCCGCCGGCCGCCGCCACGCGCCGGCGGTCGAGGAGATCGGCCGCGGCCTGCGCCTCCTGGACGGGCTCGGGGCCAGCGGGCGGACGGCCCGGCAGAGCGAGATCTACGTCAGTCACGAGGCCCTGCTGCTGGACTACGAGAGCGCCCTGCTCCGGGTGGCGGACGACGGGCCCGAGCCGCTCCTCTCCAGCGGGCTGGCGCACTTCCTCTGGATCGGGGAGCGCACCCGCGGCCCGGAGGACGCGCACATCGCCTTCGCGGAGCTGCTGGCCAACCCGATCGGGCTGAAGATCGGCCCGGGCACCACCCCCGAGCAGGCGGTCGAGTACGTGCGCCGGCTCGACCCGCATGGGACCCCCGGACGGCTGACGCTGATCAGCCGGATGGGGCACGCCCGGGTGCGCGAGGTGCTCCCGCCGATCGTCGAGAAGGTCACCGCCTCCGGTCACCAGGTGGTCTGGCAGTGCGACCCGATGCACGGCAACTCCCGCACCGCGGACAACGGGTACAAGACCCGTCACTTCGACCACGTGGTGGCGGAGATCGCCGGCTTCCTCGACGTCCACCGGCGGCTCGGCACCCACCCCGGCGGCCTCCACCTGGAGGCGACCGGGGAGGACGTCACCGAGTGCCTCGGCGGTGCCCGGGGGATCACCGAGCACGACCTGCCCCGTCGCTACCGGACCGCCTGCGACCCCCGCCTGAACGCCGAGCAGTCGATGGAACTCGCCTTCACCGTCGCGGAGCTCCTCGCCGGGCGGTTCGCGCCGGGCACCGCCCCCCGCCCCGAGAGGCCACGATGACCGACACTCCGCAGGCCGCCGCTCCGCGGTCCACGCCCATCAGCGGTGCCACCAGGCTGTACGCCGTGCTCGGCGACCCGGTCGTCCAGGTCCAGTCACCCGGGCTGCTGAACCCGCTGTTCGCACGGCTGGGCATCGACGCGGTACTCGTCCCGGTGCACGCCCGGCCGGGCGACCTGGCGACGGTGGTCCGCGGCCTCCAGCACATCGGCAACCTCGACGGCCTGTTCGTCACCGTGCCGCACAAGGCGGCCGCCGCCGGGCTCGCCGACCGGCGCAGCCGCACCGTGCAGATCACCGGCACCGCCAACGTCCTGCGGCGCGAACCGGACGGCGGCTGGCTCGCGGAGAACTTCGACGGCTCCGGCTTCGTGGCGGGCCTGGCGCGGGCCGGCCACGACGTCCGCGGCCGCAGGGTCGCGCTGGCCGGCGCCGGCGGGGCGGGCAGCGCCATCGCGGCCGCCCTGCTCGCGGCCGGCGCGCAGCGGCTCGCCGTCACCGACCCGGACGGGCCCCGGCTGGCCGCGCTCGTCGCACGGCTGGCCGAGCACTGGCCCGGCCGGGTCCGCGCCGCGGCCGAACCGCCCCTGCACGACAGCGACATCGCGGTGAACGCCAGCCCGCTGGGCCTGCGCCCCGGCGACCCGTTGCCGTTCCGGCCGGACGCCCTCGCCCCCGGCGGCGTGGTGGCGGACATCATCATGAAACCGCGGGAGACGCCGCTCCTGCGGCAGGCGGCCGCCCTGGGGCTCGACGTCCACCACGGAATCCACATGTTGAACGGTCAAGTGGACGAGTACCGCGCATTCTTCGGGCTGTGCTGACCGTTGATCAGCAGGCCGCGGCCGACGACTACCAGAACGAGGGATGCGGGGCGCCGAGGGCGGCGCCTACTGTGAGGCCGCAATACCTTGCGTGAAATCCCAGGGGCCATTGTTCCGCTGTTCCGTCGGCCACGCGCCCCGCCGCTCAATCCCGCCAGAAGTCCACCAGCGGGTACCAGTTCGTAGCGGAGATTTGGAGAGACATGAACGCGCGACCGGCACCGGAATTCCCCTCCTGGCCGCAGTACGACGACGACGAGCGGAGCGGCCTGATACGCGCTCTGGAGCAGGGCCAGTGGTGGCGCATGGGCGGGGACGAGGTGAACTCCTTCGAGCGCGAGTTCGCCGGGTACCACGGCGCGCCGCACGCCCTCGCGGTCACCAACGGCACGCACGCCCTGGAGCTGGCGCTGCAGTGTCTGGGCGCCGGTCCGGGCACCGAGGTCATCGTGCCGGCCTTCACCTTCATCTCCTCCTCGCAGGCCGCCCAGCGGCTCGGCGCGGTCGCCGTCCCCGTCGACGTCGACCCCGACACGTACAACATCGACGTGGCGGCGACGGCCGCCGCCGTCACCCCGCGCACCCGGGTGATCATGCCCGTGCACATGGCCGGGCTGATCGCCGACATGGACGCCCTGGGAAAGCTCTCCGAGGACACCGGCGTGCCGCTGCTCCAGGACGCCGCGCACGCGCACGGCGCACGCTGGCAGGGCAAGCGGGTCGGCGAACTCGGCTCGGTGGCCGCCTTCAGCTTCCAGAACGGCAAGCTGATGACCGCCGGCGAGGGCGGCGCCCTGCTGTTCCCCGAGTCGGAGCTGTACGAGGCCGCGTTCCTGCGCCACAGCTGCGGCCGGCCGCGCACCGACCGCCGGTACCTGCACCAGATCGCCGGCACCAACATGCGGCTCAACGAGTTCTCGGCGTCCGTGCTCCGTGCCCAGCTCCGCCGCCTCGACGCCCAGACGGAACTGCGCGAGCAGCGCTGGAACCTGCTGTCCGGCCTGCTCGGCGCGATCGACGGCGTCGTCCCCCAGGGCAGCGACCCGCGGGCCGACCGCAACTCGCACTACATGGCGATGTTCCGCATCCCCGGCATCACCGAGGAGGGCCGTAACGAGCTCGTGGACCGCCTGGTCGAGGCCGGCCTGCCGGCCTTCGCCGCGTTCCGCGCGATCTACCGCACCGACGCGTTCTGGGAGACCGCCGCCCCCGACGAGACCCCGGAGGCGGTCGCCGAGCGCTGCCCCAACACCGAGGCCATCAGCCGGGACTGCGTCTGGCTGCACCACCGGGTCCTGCTCGCCTCCGAGGACGCCCTGCACGCCACGGCCGCGATCATCGCCGACGCAGTGGCAGCCCTGTGAGGCTTCGCGCCGCCGTCGTCGGGCTCGGCTGGGCGGGCCGGGAGCTCTGGCTCCCGCGGCTCGGAACGCACGAGGACTTCGACGTGGTCGCCGTCGTCGACCCCGACCCGGCGTTGCGGGCGGCGGTCGGCGGGGCGACGGGCATCCCCGCCCACGCGGCGGTGGACGCCCTCGACGCCCGCGACGTCGACGTCGCCGTCGTCGCGGTGCCCAACCACCTGCACGCCGAGGTGGCCGCGGCCCTGCTCCGGCGCGGCCTCTCCGTCTTCCTGGAGAAGCCGGTCTGCCTGACCACCGCCGAGGCCGACACCCTGGCGCGGGCCGAGCGCGGCGGCGGCATGCTGCTGGCCGGCAGCGCCGCCCGCCACCGCGCCGACGTCCGGGAACTGGCCCGGCTCGTCCCCGACCTGGGGCGGGTGCGCCATGTCGACCTGGCCTGGGTGCGCTCGCGCGGTGTGCCGAAGGCCGGCGGCTGGTTCACCCAGCGCAGCAAGTCCGGTGGCGGCGTGCTGGTCGACCTCGGCTGGCACCTGCTGGACGCCCTGGCCTCGCTGATCGGCCCGGCGGAGTTCGCCCAGGTGGTCGGCGCGACCTCCGACGACTTCGTGAACGTCGGTGCGTGGTCCGCCGCCTGGCGACAGGACCGGCCCGCCGACGCGCTCGCGGGCGACGTCGAGGACACCGCCCGCGGCTTCCTGGTCCGCGAGGACGGCATCTCCGTTTCGCTGCGGGCCAGTTGGGCCTCGCACGAGGCCCTGGACGTGTCGCGGATCATGGTCGAGGGCAGCGGCGGCAATGCGGAGCTGAGCTGCACGTTCGGCTTCAGCCCCAACCGGCAGCCCGAGCCGGTCCTGACCCTGACGCAGGAGGGCACCACCCGTCGGATCCCGGTGCCCGCCGAGCCGATCGGGGCCGAGTACCGGCGCCAACTCGACGGCCTCGGGGCACTCCTGGCCGACCCCGCCAACCGCGGCCGGGCCATCGCGCAGGCGCGTGGCACGGTCCAGCTCATCGAGAGTTTCTACGAGTCGGCCCGCGTTGCCGGCCGGGCGCGATCCGCCCGGCCCGCAGCCGCCCACGAGGAGGTGAGGACCTCTTGACCGCCACATCGGTACCCGGGTCCGCCACGACCACGGACAGAACAGCACACCCCCGGCAGGCGGTCGTCTTCGACCTGGACGGGGTCATCGTCGACAGCTTCGCGGTGATGGGCCAGGCCTTCGCCATCGCCTACGCCGAGGTCGTCGGGGACGGCCCGGCGCCGTTCGAGGAGTACCAGCGTCACCAGGGCCGCTACTTCCCCGACATCATGCGGATCATGGGCCTGCCGCTGGAGATGGAGGCGCCCTTCGTCCGCGAGAGCTACCGGCTCGCGCACCAGGTGCAGGTCTTCGACGGCGTCGTCGAACTGCTCCAGGAGCTCCGCGACCGGGGGCTGCGGATGGCGATCGCCACCGGCAAGGCCGGCGACCGGGCCCGCTCCCTGCTCGACGGCCTCGGCCTGCTCCCGTACTTCGCCCACGTGATCGGCTCCGACGAGGTGGCCCGGCCCAAGCCCGCCCCCGACATCGTGCTGCGCGCGCTGGAACTGCTGGACGTGCCCGCCGAGCAGGCCATCATGATCGGTGACGCGCCGACCGACCTGGCCAGCGCCCGCGGCGCCGGCGTCGCCTCCGCGGCCGCCCTCTGGGCCGGCCCGGACGAGGCGGAGCTGCTCGCGGCCGGCCCCGACGCGGTGCTGCGCCACCCGGCCGAGCTCCTCGCCCTCTGCCCGGCCCTCACCGGGCGCTGACCCGACCGCACCGGAGGCGGCACACGATGCGGACCCGCGACAGCGCACCGGGGCGCGGCACCGAGGCGGCCGCCGAGGGAGGCGCCGACGGCGGGCCCCGCTACCTCGGCATCGACGTCGGCGGCACCAAGGTCGCCCTCCGGGCGGAGTCGGCGACGGGCCCGGCCGAGGAGACCTCCTTCGCCTGGGGCCCGGGCCGCGGCGCCGAGCACGACCTGGCCCGACTCGCCGCGTGCGCGGGCACGCTGACGGCCCGGACGGGCGAGCCGTTCCGGGCCGTCGGCGTCGCGATGCCCGCCACCGTCGGCCCGGACGAGCGGGTCACCGCCTGGCCGAGCCGGCCGGAGTGGACCGGTCTGCCACTGGGCCCGGCCCTGCGCGCGCTCTTCCCCGGGGCGGCCGTCGCCTGGGCGGACGACGGCGACCTGGCGGCCCTCGCCGAGGCCGAGGCGGCGGGCTGCGAGGACCTGCTCTACCTGGGCGCCGGCACCGGCATCGGCGGCGGCCTCGTCCTCGGCGGCCGGCTCTGCCCGGGCCCGGACCGCGGCTCCTTCGAACTCGGCCACCTGGTCGTCGAACTGGACGGTCCCACCTGTGTCTGTGGCCGCCGGGGGTGCCTCCAGGCGACCGCCTCCGGACCGGCCACCCTCGCGCGCGCCGCGCGCCTGCGCGGCGCGCCCGTCGACTTCGACGACCTGCGGACGGGGCTGCGCGAGGGGCGGGCGTGGGCCGTCACGGCGCTCGACCGGACCGGCCACGCCCTGGCCGCCGCCGCCGTGGGCGTCGCGGAGCTGCTCCACCCCCGGCTCGCCGTGCTCGGCGGCGGCTTCGCGGCCGGTATCCCCGAACTCGTCGACCGGGTGGCCGAGCACCTCGCGGCGCTCGCCCGGCCCGGCCTGTCCCGGCTGCCGGTCGCCCCGGCCCGGCTGGGCGGCCTCTCCTCGCTGCGCGGCGCCGTCCTGCTGGCCCGCCGGCAGTAGGGCCGCCCCGGCCGCGGCGTGCGGTGACGACCCGTCCGGCGGCGCCGAAGCGACGCGGTACCGCACGGCCCGTTCGGACCCTTCGGTCCGTCCCGACCGCACGGTCCGTCCCGACCGCACGGCCCGTTCGGACCGCACGGCCCGTCCCGACCCTTCGGTCCGGACGGGCCGCCGTCACGTCACCTCCGGTGGCCCGCCGCACCCGCCGGCACGGCGGCCGTCAGCCGGTCCCGCAGGTCGTCCACCAGCGCCGCCGCACCCTCCGGACCCTCGGCCGCGCCGAACACGTGGTAGTCCGGGCGCACCAGCAGCGCGCTCGCCCCGTACCGCGCCAGATACGCCCCGTAGACGCCGTCCGCGTCCACCACCTCGACCACCCCGGGGGCGTGCGCCGCGCCGCTCCCGGCGCTGCCCTGGCCGCCCGGCAGCAGCCGCACCACGAACGCCTCCAAGCCGGCCAGGAAGGACAGCCGCTCGGCACCGAGCCCGGCGTCCGCCCCGGCCGCGAGCAGCAGCACGAAACCGCGCCCGACGACCTCGTCGAACGGGCCGCTGCCGCCGGGGCCGTCCACCGCCCCCTGCGGCACGACCTCGCCGGCCGGCCGGGCCGGCTCGTCCGCGTCCCCGCGGTACAGCAGGCCCTCGGTGAGGGGTTTGGCCGGCTCGGGCCGGGTCGGCCCCCGGCCGCGCCGGTTGGCCAGCACCGTGGCGTCCCGCTCGGCGGCGGCCGCCGGGTCGGTCACACAGATCACCCGGCCCAGCTGGACCGAGGCCAGGATCGAGTCCTTGACCTGCGCCCGGCGCTCCTCGGTGTAGGTGTCCAGCACCGTCTCCTCGGCGAGGCCGCGCATGACGAGGTCCAGCTTCCACGACAGGTTGACCACGTCCCGGATGCCCGAGCACATGCCCTGCCCGGCGAACGGCGGCATCAGGTGGGCCGCGTCACCGGCCAGCAGCACGCGCCCCACCCGCCACTGCTCGGCCCACCTGGCCTGGAACATGTACGTGGTGCTGCGCAGCAGGGTGGCGGTGTCGGGCGTGACCCCGAACGGGGCCAGCAGCCGCCACGCCGTCTCCTCGCGGTTCAGCTCGGCGGCCCGCTCGCCGGGCAGCCGCATGAACTCCCAGCGCCGGTGCCCGGGGCCGCTGCCGACCAGGGTGGTGGGCCTGGCCGGGTCGCAGATCTGCACGTTGGTCGGCACGAAGTCCCGCGGGTCCCGCAGCCGGACGTCGCACAGCAGCCACTCGTAGGAGAACCCGAGGTCGGTCACGGGGACGTCGAGGTGGTCCCGGACGAAGCTGTTGGCGCCGTCGCAGCCCACCACCCAGCGGGCCGAGACCGTCTGCACCGCGCCGTCCTCGTCCTCGGCCGTCACCACGACCCGGTCGCCGTGGTCGGCGATGCCCACGACCTGCCGGCCGCGCAGCACGGTGACCCCGGGCAGCCGCTCGGCCCGGGCGGCGAGCAGCTCCTCCAGGGCGGGCTGGTGCATGGTGTTGGCGTCCGGCCACCCGTAGGGGCCCCGCGACCCGAACTCGATGTCCAGCAGGGTCTCGCCGCTCGCCGTCCGCCACTGGTAGCCGGAGGCCGGTTCGGTGATCCGCCCCAGGTCCGGGCCGATCCCGCAGGCGGCGAGCAGTCGGGCGGTCTCCCCGTCGAAGCTGGTCGCCCGGGGCAGCGTGTACGGGCGACGCCGGCGTTCCAGCACGGTCACCCGCCGGCCGCGCTGGGCGAGCAGGACCGACAGCGCGGCCCCGATCGGTCCGTTGCCGACGACGACCACGTCCGTGTCCGTCGGGCCGGTCGAGGGCTCGTGCGGTGACACCTTGGGCATAGGGACCCCTCATCGCAGGGAGGCGGCGGACCGGTGCGGACCGGTGCACGGCGGATGGGCACGGCGGTGGGACCACGGCGGAGAAGCGGGGGAGGTGCTCTGCTCGGACGCCGCGGCGGCTGTGCGCGGCAACGGGGCGCGACAGCCCTGGCAGGAACACCGCAAGACTACTATCGTGACCCGCCGAAAGCGTCAACGTCCGCCCCGCGCTATCAGATCGGGGGATACCACGAGGGGCCCGGACCGGCCTAGTCTGCCGAGGTCCCGAACAATCCGAGGACCCGTGCGGAGTCCGCCACCATCGCCGATCGGCCTGTGCTGGGGAACGTGCCACGGACCGTTGCCCGAAGGGAACTTTCGGCATGGCTCAAGCGACGGCCCATTACGAGAAGTGGGTCAGTGTCTTCCACCCGGTGCCGAACAGCGCCGTGCGGCTCGTCTGTCTGCCCTACGCCGGCGGGTCGGCGAGCTTCTTCTTCCCGGTGTCGCGGGCGCTCGCCCCGAAGGGGATCGAGGTGCTGGCCGTCCAGTACCCGGGCCGCCAGACCCGGCACCAGGAGCCGGGCATCGACAACATCCCCGACTTCGCGGACCAGATCTTCGCGGCGCTGCGGCACCTGGACGACAAGCCGCTGGCCCTGTTCGGCCACAGCATGGGCGCGGTGCTCGCCTACGAGGTGGCGCTGCGCATGCGCCGGGCCGGACTGCCCGCCCCGGTACGGCTGTTCGCCTCCGGCCGGCGCGCGCCGTCCCGCTACCGCGACGAGCAGGTGCACACCGGGTCGGACGCGGAGGTCGTGGCCGAGCTCAAGGCGCTGAGCGGCACCAGCCAGGTCATGCTGGCCGATCCGGAGGTCCTGGCGATGATCCTGCCGGCGATCCGCAGCGACTACACCGCCGTCGAGCGCTACCGGCACGACCCCGAGCAGGGGCTGGACTGCCCGGTGACGGTCCTCACCGGCGACGCCGACCCCCGGGTGTCGATCGACGAGGCTCGTGCCTGGGAGGAGCACACCACCGGGGCGACCGAGCTGGAGGTCCTCCCGGGCGGCCACTTCTTCCTCGCCGACCGGAGCGCCCAGGTGATCGACCTGGTGGCCCGGAGGCTGTCCGGGCAGGGCGTCCCCACCAACCGTTGAACCATCTCCCGGAATAGGTCGACATGCTCATCGCCGCACCCGTGCCGACGATCGGCCAGCACTCGCTCCTGGTGTTCCTCCTCCAGATCGCCGCCCTGCTGCTGCTGGCGCTCGTCCTCGGACGGCTGGCGCAGCGCTTCAACCTGCCCGCGGTCGCGGGCGAGCTGTGCGCGGGGGTGATCCTCGGGCCCTCGATCCTGGAACCGCTGCTGCCCGGCTTCTCCGGCTGGCTGCTGCCGCAGAAGGCCGACCAGATGCACCTGCTGGACGCGGCCGGGCAGCTCGGTGTGCTGCTGCTGGTCGGCGTCACCGGCGCGGAGCTGAAGTTCGCTCTGGTGCGGCGGCGCGGTCTCACCGCGGCCCGGGTCAGCATCGCCGGTCTGCTGCTGCCCCTGGGCCTCGGGATCGGCACCGGTTACCTGCTGCCGCGCTCGTTCCTGCCGAGCGGCGCGGACCCGGCGGTCTTCGCGCTCTTCCTCGGGGTGGCGATGTGCGTCACCGCGATCCCGGTGATCGCCAAGACCCTGCTGGACATGAAGCTCCTGCACCGGGACATCGGCCAGCTCATCCTGGCCGCGGGCGTGGTCGACGACGTGGTGGGCTGGTTCCTGCTGTCCGTCGTCTCGGCGATGGCCACCGCGGGGCTGACCGCCGGCGTCGTCACCACCGCGATCCTGTACCCGGTCGGCGTGGTGGTCTTCGCCTTCCTGATCGGCCGTCCGCTGGTCGGCGCGGCGCTGCGGGCGGCCGCGCGGTCGGAGAGCCCGGCGCCCACGATCGCCACCGCCGTGGTGATGGTGCTGTTCAGCGCGGCGGCGACGCAGGCGATGCACCTGGAGGCGATCTTCGGCGCCTTCGTCTGCGGTGTCCTGATCGGCACCAGCGGCCAGTTGGACACGGAGAAGCTGGCCCCGCTGCGGACCACGGTGCTGGCCTTCCTGGCCCCGCTCTTCTTCGCCACCGCCGGCCTGCGGATGGACCTCACCGCCCTGGGCCGCCCGGTCGTCCTGGGCGCCGCGGTGGCGGTGCTCGCGGTGGCGGTCTTCGGCAAGTTCGCGGGGGCCTTCCTCGGAGCCAGGCTCAGCCGGCTCAACCGCTGGGAGGCGCTGGCGCTCGGTGCCGGCATGAACTCCCGCGGCGTCGTCGAGGTGATCGTGGCGATGACCGGCCTGCGGCTCGGCGTCCTGAACACCGAGACGTACACCATCATCGTCCTCGTCGCGATCGTGACCTCCCTGATGGCGCCGCCCATCCTCCGGTACGCGATGTCCCGTGCCGAGGAGGTCGCCGAGGCCGGACTCGTCCTGGGCGACCAGCACGCCGGCCCGGCGCGGACCCCGGGCGCGGCCCGGACCCCCGATCCGGCACAGACTCCGGAACCGGTACCGACCCCCGATCCGGCACAGACCCCCGACCCGGCGCAGATCCCCGGCCGGGCACCCGGTGCGGTCCGCGTCTCCGACCAGCGAGGTGACTCATGAGCACGATGCTTCTCCTGAACGGCCCCAACCTCGGCATCCTCGGCCAGCGGGAGCCGGAGATCTACGGCACCGACACGCTGGCCGACATCGAGAAGGCCGTCGCCGAGGAGGTGAGCG
This sequence comes from Kitasatospora sp. NPDC050463, assembly GCF_040655255.1. Classification (NCBI taxonomy): domain Bacteria; kingdom Bacillati; phylum Actinomycetota; class Actinomycetes; order Kitasatosporales; family Streptomycetaceae; genus Kitasatospora; species Kitasatospora sp. NPDC050463. The sequence goes on along the minus strand of NZ_JBFAJO010000008.1, from coordinate 62,025 downwards.
GCCGGGGCTGGGAGGTCCGCTCCATCCAGCACGACTCGGAGGGCGACCTCGTGCGCGCCATCCACGAGCACCGCCTCAGCAGCGTCGGCGCCGTCGTCAACCCAGGTGCCCTGATGATCGCCGGGTGGAGCCTGCGTGACGCGCTGGCCAGCTATCCGCGGCCCTGGGTCGAGGTGCACCTGAGCAATGTGTGGGCGCGCGAGCAGTTCCGGCACGAGTCGGTGATCGCCCCGCTGGCCGGCGGCGTGGTGGTCGGCCTCGGCGCCTTCGGCTACCGGCTGGCGGCCCAGGCCCTGATGCACCTGACCGCCGCCGACCGCTGACGGGGCGTGCCGTCCGGCCGTCCGTCCGGCCTGCCCGGCCCGTTCGGTTGTCCCACCCATCCGGCCCGCCCGGACCGTGCGTTGAGAGGAAGACCCGGCCCATGAGGCTCAAGCTCCACGAAGTCGGCGACGGCGACAAGGTCGCGTTGCTCGTCCACAGCATCATCTCGTCGGCGGACACCTGGAGCCGGGTGGCGCCCCGGCTCGCCGACCGCGGCTACCGGGTGATCATGCCCGACCTGCGCGGCCACGGCGACAGCCCGCACGCCGAGGAGTACACGCCGGAGCTGCTCGCCGCCGACCTGGTCGAGTCGCTGCCGGCCGGCGCCGACCTCGTGATCGGCCACTCGTTCGGTGCGTCGGTGCTCTCACTGGCGGTGGAGGGGCTGCGCCCGGCCAAGGTGGTCTACAGCGACCCCGCCTGGCGGTTCACCGAGAAGTCGGTGGCCGAGATCCGGGAGTTCGCGCAGTTCACCAAGGTGGCGACCGCCGACGCGATCCGCCCGATGTTCCCCCGCTGGGCGCCCGAGGACCTCGACGCCGAGCTCGCCGGGTACGCGCGGTGGGACGTCCGGGCCGTCGACTGGCTGGAGAGCACGCACGACTACGTCCCCGCCCGGCCGATCGTGCCGTCGCTGGTCCAGGGTGCCGGCGACCACCACCTCGTCCCGGACGAGCTGGCCGCGAGCCTGCGGGCGAGCGGCTTCGAGGTGCGGTACGTGCCGGACACCGGCCACTGCATCCACCGGGACGACCTGGACGGCTTCCTGACGTCCCTCGACGGCTGGATCTGATCCGGTGGGAAACAGAAGTTGACGGCCGTTCAGATCGGTCGGACGGCGGCGCGACGAGGCCGCCGTCCGACCGGCCGAGTGGTGATCGGCCTGCGTGGTAGTGTCGCCGAGTGAGCTCTGGCCGCCTTGATCACGCAAGTGGGGGCACTTCCCCGACCGACGGGGAACCGCAGGTCGTGCACGGCTCGTTCGCCTTGCAGGTCGGTTTCTCGGCGCCGCCGGAGCAGGTCTTCGCGGCGTTCGCCGACCCCGGTCTGCGCACCCGCTGGTTCCGCCTCCCCGGCTCCTCGAAGAATGCCACTCACGCGCTGGACTTCCGGGTCGGCGGCAGCGAGGTGGCGGCCAACCTGTTCGTCTCCGGGGACATCGAGGAGCGGCTGGAGTACCGGTCCCGGTTCCACGACATCGTGCCCGACCGGCGCATCGTCTACGTCTACGAGGCCCATGTGGACGGCCTGCGCCGCTGGGTCTCCCTGGTGACGGTCGAACTCGACGCCCAGGGCGCCGGGTCCCGGCTCGACTGGACGGAGCAGTACGCGTACCTGGTGCTGAGCGGGGACGCCGTCCAGGACACCGCCCACCTCCGGGGCGGCACCCGGCTGCTGCTCAACGGCCTGTCCGCCGTCGTCGAGCCGGAGCGCTACCGGGGGCTGTCGAAGATCCGCCCCGACGGAGCCTGACTCCTCGTCGGTCCCGAGGCGTGCCCGAGAGCCGGTCGCCGCCCCGAAGCCGCGGGGGGCGACCGGCGTGGTGCGCGCTTCCGCGAGCTGCTCCACAGAAAGCAACGACGCGTCACGGCAGGGTTGTTGACCGGCAGTCAGATACGGCCGGCGACGGGCCGGGTGGCCGCCTCGATGTCCCCCTGGGCGGGGGCGGGTGCCGCCGCCACTGCGGTGGCCCTTCGCCGACGGGCGAGGGTGAGCAGGAGGCCGCCCGCCACGGCGCCGGCGAGGAGGACGGCCGCGCCCACCGAGGCGGCGCGGCCGACGGCGTCGGTGAACGCCTGGGCCACGTCCTGCGGCCGGGGGCGGCCGAGGGTGGCGAGGCGCTCCTCGAAGTGGCTGGTCATCAGCGTGCCGAGGATGCTGGTGCCGAGCACCGCGCCCACCTGGCGGGCCGCGTTGACCGTGCCGGCCGCGGCGCCCTCCTTGCCGGGTGGCACGTGGCCGACCGCCAGTGCGGTCGAGGGCGCGTTGGCCAGGCCGCAGCCGAAGCCGAACACCATCAGCGCCGGGGCGTAGCCGCCGAAGCCGTCGCCCGGCTCCACGGTGGCGAACAGGGCGGCGCCCGCGGCTGCCAGCAGCAGTCCGGTGACGATCGGCCGGGCCGCTCCGAAGCGCGGCCCGAGTACTCCGGCGGCCACCGAGGCGAGGATGAACATGCCGAACTCCGCGAGGAGTTGGAGGCCCACCTGGAGTGCGGTCAGCCCGCGCACCTGCTGCAGCCAGAGCACCTGGAGGAGGGAGAGGCCGACGAAGCCGAACAGGACGGTGGCGGCCAGCAGCAGCGCGGCACTGTACGAGGGGTCGCGCATCAGCCGCAGGTCGAGCAGCGGGTGGGCGCGGCGCGACTCGACCGCGGCGAAGGCGGCGAGCAGGACGGCGGCGCCGACCGCGGCGGCCAGCGGGGCGCCGCCGAGGTAGCTGTGGTGGCCGCCGTCGATCAGCCAGTAGATCAGCAGGGCGAGCCCGGCGGTGGCGAGGACCTGGCCGGGCCAGTCCAGCCGGACGCCCTCGGCGCGGGACTCGGGGACACCGAACAGGGCGGCGGCGACGGCGAGTGCGGCGATCACCGGGCCGAGCCAGAACGCGGTGTGCCAGGTCGACCAGCGCAGCGCCAGTCCGGCCGTGATCGGCCCGAGGGCGAGGCCGAGGCCGGAGGCGGCGGCCCAGGCGGAGATCGCACCGGCCCGCCGGCGCGGGTCGGGGAAGGCGCCGGTGACCAGGGCGAGCGAGCTGGGGGTGATCAGCGCGCCGCCGAGACCGGCGACCGCCTGCCCGGCCAACACGCCGGCGAGGCTGTCCGCGAACACCAGGACCACCCCGCCGGCGGCCATCGCGAGCGCGCCCAGCAGGAAGATCCGCCGCCGCCCCCAGCGGTCGGCGAAGGCGCCGGCGCCGAGCACGACGGAGGCCACCACCAGGGTGTACATGCTCGGGACCCAGACCAGGTCGGCGGAGTCGAGACCGAGGTCCGTGCGGACGGCGCCGAGGGTGCCGATGGTCTGGGTGGTCTGGACGAAGACGGTGAACAGGCCGAGGCAGGCGGCCAGCAGGACGGTCCCGCTGCGGTCAGTGCGCGGCATCGGGCGTCTCCGGGGTGCGGGTCGCCGTGGGGCGGGGGCTGGTCACGAGGGCTCCAGGGTGCTGGCAGGTCGGTGGGTTTGACATCGCGACTCACCCTAGCGTCGTGCGTTTGATTATCCAACCCTTCTGGTCGGCGGGGACCGGAAGGCGGCGGGGCGCCTCGGTGGGCCGAGGCGCCCCGCCGCCGCAGGGGGAGTCGTCGGGTCAGCTGGACGTGCTGCCGGGCGGGGTGACGCAGGGTGGGAGAGTCGAGGGCGAGACGGTCGCGCAGGTCACCGACGCGGCCGCCGACCGGGAGGCCGCCGTCGTGGTGCCCGTCGCCGTCGCCGTGGTCGCGGTGGTCGTCGCCGTGGAGGGGGTCACGCTCGCCGAGGGCGGGCCCGACGAGACCGGGGGCGAGGACGAGCTGGTCGACGACGAAGCCGACGCCGAGGCGGTGCTCGCCGAGGACGACGGCCCGGACGGCGAACCGGAGGAGCTGGAGGCCGACGCCGACCCGGTCGACGGACCGGTCGAGCCCGAGGTCGAGGTCGAGGCCGAGCCCGAACCCGAGGTGCTGGCCGAGGTGGAGCCCGACACCGACGCCGACGGCGAGACCGGGGGCATCGGCGCGGCCGGCGGGATGCCCGGCGCCAGCTCCCTCGGCGGCTGGACCGGCCGGTCCTCCACCTTGATCTGCCCGCTCACCCGGGCGAACCAGCCGCCGGTGGAGATGTTCACCAGGATGAACTCGGTCACCGGCTTCGGCGCGGCCACCACGATGACCAGCGCGGACGGCTGGAAGCCCGTCCAGGGCTTGCCGGTGTACTTGGCGTCGGACACCAGCGCCGGCGGCTTCAGCGGGTTCCCGCAGCCGCAGCGCACCCGCGGCACGCCCTGCGCGTCCACCAGGACGGAGGTGCCGGCCTGGAGCACCGACTGGTAGGCGACCGAGACCCCGCCCTTGTAGCCGTGGTTGGTCACCCGGGTGTCCACCCGCAGGTAGGCCGAGGTCAGCCCGCGCATGTAGCTCGGAATGGCGGACTGCTCGATCCCCTGGGCGGAGGCCCAGGCGCGGCCGGTGTCCCCGGCCGACGTCATGGAGATCAGCTTCTCCGTGTCGCAGGCCGGCTTGGACATCGCCCCCGCGTAGAGCCCGGCCGACGAGCCCTGCACGTTGTGGATGCCGGTCGGCGAGGCCGGGGCGGTGCTCTTGGTGGTGCCGGTCGGCTTGGCGGGGGTGGAGGTCGGCTCGGGAGCGGAGACCGCGGTGGTCTCCACCGACTGGGTGTACGGGGCCGGCCCCGAATCGCTCGGCGACTGCAGCGCCACCTCGTTGGCGGCCGGGATCGCGTCGCTGCCCGGCCCGCCCCCGCCACCGCTGCTGCTGACGATCACCACCGTCGCCACCACGGCCAGCACCGCCGTGCCCGCGACCACCGCCAGCTTCTTGCCGGAGCGCCACCACGGCGTCGGACGCCCGCCGGACGGCCCGCCCGGCGCACCGCCGGAGGAGCCCCCCGACCCGGACGGCGGAACGGACGGCGGACCCGGGGGGCCGCTCGACGGAGGTCCGGAGAGCGGGCCGGACGGGGGGCCGGACGGCGGCCCGGAGGGGGGTTGGGAACTCATCGAGGCTCCGTTTCGCGGGCGGCCGGCGAAACGGCCGGCACAGAAGGCTCCTGCCACTGGCTTCCATTTCTGCCCCCGCCGGGCATCCGCCGCAACAGCACGCCGCCACCTGGTCGCCGTGCGTACGCAGCGCGCACCGACCCGTCCTGGGTGAGGCTGGACCCAGACGCGAGGGGGGTACCCGAGTCGACGAGGAGCCCGCATGCCTCAGGAGCCCACCAGCACGGCGCCCGGCCCGCCCGGCTTTCTGCGCGGCTGGCTGGACGCGCTCGGGGTCGTCCTCGCCGGGATCGCCGCGATGGCGGCGGTGGCCGCGCTCGGCCTCTGGGCCGCCGGTGCCGACAGGCTTCCCGGCGGCGGGTTCCCCGCTGTCCTGGCCGGCGCGCTGGCGCTCGCGGTCGGCGGCTCCGTGCAGCTCGACGGCGGTGCGGGCTTCTTCGCCCAGGTGGACGCGGGGATCACCGCGATGCCGCTGAGCGTCGGACTGGTCGGCGCCCTGGTCATGGCGGAGGTCTTCCTGCGCCAGCTGCGCTTCCGGGCGGTCGCCGGCGGCACCGAACTGCTCGGCCGGGTGGCCCGGACGGCCGCCGTCTGGGTGGTGGCCCTCGTGCTCGTCACGCTCGCCGCCCGGCACACCTTCGTCGTCCCGCTCGGCAACGACCTCGCCGAGCAGATCGGTGGCGCCCTCGGGCTGACGCCCGAGATCGGCTTCCACGCGGAGGCGGCGACCACCGTCGGCCTCGGGCTGCTCTGGCTGCTGGTGGTGCTGGCCATCACCTTCGCGGTCTCCCGGCGGGCGCCGCTGCCGCGCGGCCTGGTGCCGTTCCAGCAGGCCGTCCGGCCCGCCGCGTTCGCGATGCTGCTGGTCCTGCTCGTCTGTGTGGTGATCGGACTGGTGGCGGGCCTGCTCACCGCCGTCGTGCACGGCAATGCCAAGGCGACGCTGGCCGTCCTGCTGCTGGCGCTGCCCAACCTGGTCTGGCTCGCCCTCGGGCTGGGGCTGGGCGCCGAGTGGCACGGCCACCTGGTCGGGGCGCTCGGCCTGCCGGTCCCGCAGCCGCTGGCCGACGTGATGCGCGCGCCGGACGGGCAGGAGGCCACCATCAGTCTCGGCACCCTCGCGGAGCAGGACGCCCGCGTCTGGTGGCTGCTGCCGCTCGCGGCCCTGCTGCTGCTGGCGGCGGGCTTCGTCGCCGCGTACCGCTCGCCGCGCGGGGTCCGGCTCTGGCAGCACGCCGTCCGGCTGGGCGCGGCGGCGGCCGTGACCATGCTGCTGGTGGGCGTCTGGTCACGGGTCTCCGCCGCCTACGGCCTCTCGGTGCTCGGCGTCGGCGTCGGCGAGGGCGGCCTGGGCGATCTCCTGGGCTCCGTCCTCGGCGACACCAACCCGGTCTCGGGCCTGGGCGGCGGGTCGCTCGCGCTCAGCCCGCAACTCTGGACGGCGGTGCCGCTGGCGGCGGGCTGGGGCGTGGTCGCGGGCCTGCTGGGCGCATTGCTGGCGGCCGGTCGGGGCCGGCGCGGCGAGATCGCGGCGGACGACGGCTGACCGACCGCCGGGGCCCGGACCGGCCGGCGCCTCACCGCGCCCGGGGGAAGACGACCGGGGCCGCCCAGAGCGGCGGCTCTGGGACGGCGGGCGAGGCGCCCGGCGCGCCCGGGCCGACGGCCGAAAGCGCCTGGGTGGGCGGTCCGCCGCCCTGCCACGCGGCGGCGCGGCCCGGGGCGTCGGCGGTGGCGGCGCGCAGCTCGGCCACGAACTGCAGGCAGCTGGTGTACCGCTGTTCGGGCGATTTGGCGAGCGCCCGGCCCACCACCTCGTCCACCCCGGTGGACAGGTCGGGGCGGTGGTCGCGCAGCGTCGGCGGCGGGTCGTTGAGGTGGGCCCAGAGCAGGGCGAGATCACTCTCCCGGCGGAACGGCGGCGTCCCGGCGAGCATCTCGAAGACGACGCACCCCAGGCTGTACTGGTCGCAGCGGCCGTCCAGCGGCCGCCCGGAGATCTGCTCGGGCGCCGCGTAGTCCAGGGTGCCGACGATCTGGCCGACGTTGGTCAGACCGCTGAGCGAGAGCGACTTCTTGGTGAGGCCGAAGTCCGCCAGGTAGAGGTGCTCCGGGTGTTCGCTGTCCGTCCCCGCGGCGACCAGCACGTTGCCGGGCTTGACGTCCCGGTGGACCAGGTCGTGGTCGTGCGCGGCGTCCAGCGCGGAGCCGATCTGCAGGGCCAGCCGGGCCGCCCGCTCGACCGGGAACGCGCCGCCCCGGTTCATCAGGCCGCGCAGGTCGCCGCCCTTGACGAAGCGCATCGCGATGAACAGGATGCCGTCGGCCTCGCCCGCCTCGAAGACCGGGATGATGTGCGGGTGGTCGATCGCGGCGGCGGCCTCCGACTCGTGGATGAACCGCTGCCGGAACACCTCGTTGCGGGCGAGCTCGGGGGCCAGCAGCTTCACCGCGACCGTCCGGCCCAGCCGCAGGTCCTTCGCGCGGTAGACGACGGCCATGCCGCCCCGCCCGATCTCCGCCTCCAGCCGGTAGCCGGCCACCCGCCGGCCGACCATGCCGGACGGCAGGCCCGGGGCCTCCGTCGTGCGCCCGTCGGGCGGTGCCGGCTGCTCGGTGGGCTCCCCGCCGCCGGGCCGGTCCGGGGGGATCACGGCTCACCCGTCCGGGTCTGCTCGTAGTCGCCCGCGCCCGGGCCGGGCGCCGCCGGGCGGGGCGCCGCGCCGGCTGCCGCGCCGGGGGTGGCCTTCGGCCGCCCGGGGGCCGCGTACGTCTGCAACTGGAGGCCGTCGCAGTAGCACCAGCGGTCGTGCACCTGGTCGAACAGCCAGAGCGCCTCGCCGTCGACGACCAGCCCGATCCGCAGGCCACGGGCCCGGTCCCGGAAGGTCTCCAGGTCGGCGCTGCCGGCGGCGAGGTCCTCCAGCAGCGCCCGGTAGCGGGCCAGCGCGCCCTCGGCCTCGGCCAGCGCCGGCCTGGGGTCGGCCGTCCGGGCCGGCGGGCCGGTGGCGTCCGGCGGCGCGCCGGGGAGGTTGATCAGCAGCCGGCCGTCCACCCAGGTGGTCCACCCGTTGGAGCAGAGCACGTGCCCCCAGTCGCCCTGCAGGCCGATCAGCCGGACGGGCAGCAGCGGGTCCAGCCGGGCCGACGGCTGCGCCGGGTCCGGGGCCGCCCAGGTGGCCATCCCGTCGGGCGGGGCCACATGGGTCGGGCGGAACGCGAATTCGTCCATGGGCTCCGTCCATCGGGGGGCGGTTCACTTCCGCATGATCGCCGGCTCCTGTCGGCGCAGCAGTGCCAGCACGGCGCCGCCCAGCACCACCGCGAGGCCCACCAGGATGCCCAGGCAGCGCAGCCAGCTGGTGCGGCCGGGGCGGAACAGCGGATCCGCGGTGATGGCGGTCGGGAACACCGTGTGCAGGTCGACGGTCTGGGCCATCGCGGCCAGACCCCAGCGCGACGGCACCAGCCAGGCGAACTGCTCCAGGCCGGGCACCCCGTGCAGCTTCAGCATGGCGCCGCTGAAGACGATCTGCACCACCGAGAGGAGCACCAGCATCGGCATGGTGGCCTCCTCCTTGCGGACCAGCGCCGAGACCAGCAGGCCGAGCATCATCGCCGAGAAGGAGAGCATCGCGACCGCCAGGATCAGCTCGATCAGCGGCGGCAGCACGACGCCACTGTGCACCTGCAGCCCGGTGGGCAGCGTCGGGCTGAGGTCCACCCCGGCCAGGCCGACGGTGGTCAGCACGGCCGCCTGGGCCACCGTGATCGTGCCCAGCACCACCACCTTGGAGACCAGGTACGCCGATCTGGAGAGCCCGACCACCCGTTCTCGCTGGTAGATCGGACGTTCCTTGACGATCTCGCGCACCGCGTTGGCGGAGCCGGTGAGCAGGCCGCCGATGCAGAGGGTGAGCACCACGTTGATGGCGTTGTCGGGGGAGATCCGGGAGCCCGCCATCGCCCGGCACATCACACCGATGATGAACGGCAGGGCGATCATCACGGTGAGGAAGAGCCGGTCGGCCGCCAGCACGGCGGTGTAGCGGCGCACCAGGGTGGACAGCTGGGAGAACCAGCCCTGCGGCTTCTCCGGTCCGAACGGGCTGCCGGCGGCCGCGGCCGGGCGTGCGGCCGGGACGCCCTGCACCGCGCCGGCCGCCACGTACCGCTGGTACTGCGGGGACTCGCGGTAGCGGCGCTGCCAGGTGGCGTGGTCCTCGTTCTCGAACGCCTCGAAGGCCTCCGGCCATTCGGTGTAGCCGAAGTAGGCCAGGGCCTCGCCCGGCGGGCCGTAGTACGCGGTCCGGCCGCCCGGGGCCAGCACCAGCAGCCGGTCGCAGACGGACAGGCTCAGCACGCTGTGGGTGACCACGACGACCGTGCGGCCGTCGTCGGCCAGGCCGCGCAGCATCGTCATCACCGAGCGCTCCATGCCCGGGTCCAGCCCGGAGGTCGGTTCGTCCAGGAACAGCAGCGAGGGCTTGGTGAGCAGTTCCAGGGCGACGCTGACGCGCTTGCGCTGACCGCCGGAGAGGCTGGAGATCACCAGGTCGGCCCGGCTGTCCAGGCCGAGTTCGTGGATCACCTCGTCGACCCGGGCCTCGCGCTCGCCCTTGGTGGTGTCGCCGGGGAAGCGGAGTTCGGCCGCGTAGGAGAGCGCGCGGCGGACGCTGAGCTGGGTGTGCAGGATGTCGTCCTGCGGCACCAGGCCGATCCGGCGGCGCAGTTCGGCGTAGTCCCGGTAGAGGTCGCGCCCGTCGTACAGGACGGTGCCCTCGTCGGCGGGGCGCAGTCCGGTGAGGGCGTTGAGCAGGGTCGACTTGCCGGCGCCGCTCGGGCCGGCCACCGCGAGCAGGGCCTTCTCGGCGAGCGGGAAGCCGACGCCGTCCAGCAGCACCCGGTGGTCGGGGCCGACCCGGACGACCAGGTCCTGGACGTCGAGCGAGATCTCGCCGGTGTCGGTGTACTCGACCAGCTCGTCACCGGACAGGCAGAACGCGGAGTGGCCGATGCCGACGATGTCGGCCGGGCCGACCGGAGCCTGGTGCACCGGGCGGCCGTTGAGGTAGGTGCCGTTGTGGCTGCCGAGGTCGACGATCTCGTGGCCGCCGTCGGGGAGGGTGCGCAGTTCGGCGTGGTGGCGGGAGACCACCAGGTCGTCCAGGACGAGGTCGTTGTCGTCGGCCCGGCCGATCCGCATCGTCCGGCCCGGCAGCCGGATGATCGCACTGGGCTGCCGGAACACGCCGGAGGCCTGCGGGGCGATCAGCGACGGCCGCTCGCCGGCCGCCGCGGGCAGCCCGGCGAAGGTCGCGGACGGGCCGTCGGCGGGGCTGCCGAACCGCAGCCGGGTACCGGGGCTGATGTCCTCGTGCTCGATCCGGCGGCCGTCCGTGAAGGTGCCGTTGGTGCTGCCGACGTCATCCAGCAGCCAGTGGCCGTCACTGGCGTGCAGCACCGCGTGGTGCCAGGAGACCCGCGGGTCGTCGAGGACGATCTCGCTGGTCGGGTCGCGGCCGACGTGGTACGACCGACCGGGGTCGATCAGCTGCGAATCCCCGTCGGTGACGAGTACCAGAGGCGGCGCGACGGGCGCGCCTGCGCGCTCTCCCATGATTCGGATTCTAGCCCGGCCGGGGCGCCCCGGCTTTCCGGTGCGTCCCCTCCGGTGCGGCCCCGGCGGCTGACCGGCACAGGTAAGTGGACTGGACCACTGGATCCGGACCGGGCCGCTGCCCTATCGTTTGCCCCATCGTCCGGAGCCGCTGCCTCATCGTCCGGAGCGGTTGCCCCGTCGTCCGGAACGATCCGGACCGCCCCCGCGAGCCCCTGGATGGACCGATGAGCCCCTGGCCGCAGTTGCGCGACTCCCGGCTCGTCCGGGCCGGCCGGGCCCCGGGGACCCTCCTGCGCTGCGGGCTGATGGACACCATGCTTGCCGACCTCTCGGTCTCGGTGGTCCTCTTCTTCGAGCAGACCCTCGACGAGGACCGGCTCGCCGCCGGCCTCGCCCGGGCCCTGGCGCGGGTCCCGGTCTTCGCCGGCCGACTGCGCACCGTCGGCGAGGAGTTGACCGCCGTCTGCGACGACTCCGGTGTGCCGGTGGACAGGTACGACGTCGACGGGACGCTCGCGGAGGCGATGGGCCGGGTCACCTCGGCCGGCGCCGCCCTGGTCGACCCGGTGGACGCCCCGGCCGCCCGGGCCGGCGGCGTCCCGCTGCTCACCGTCCGGATCACCCGCCCCTCGGCCGGCGGTACGGTGCTCGGCTGCTCCTGGCACCATGCGATCGGGGACCTGCAGAGCTTCATGCTGCTGATGCGGGCCTGGTCCGCCGCGGTGGAGGGTGAGGAGCTGCCCGAGGCCGAACTCGTCGAGGACCAGGACGCGTTGTTGGACAAGGTGCTGCCCGCCGAGGACTGCGGGCGGCCCGGGTTCCGGCTGCCCGGTCCGGCCGAGGCCGCCGTGCTGGCCCGCGCGGTGGCGGCCGGGCCACGCGCCAACCGGACCGTCCAGCTGTACTTCGGCGAAGCCGAGATCGACCGGATGCGGGCGGAGTTCAGTGCGCGGGCGGGCCGAAGACTCTCCGCCGGCGACGTGCTCTGCGCCCATGTCGTCGCTACCGTCAGGGCGTTGGACGAGGACGGCGGGACCCGCTGGCTGACCGTCCCGGTCAACGCGCGCCGCCCGCTCGGCCTGCCGCCCACCCTGGTCGGCAACCTGCTGGGGGACGTCCACCTGCCGCACGCACCGCAGGACGGGGCACCGGCCCTGGCGGCCGCGCTCCGGGCGGCGCTGGACGGCTTCGCGGGCGAGCACCTCAACCTCCGCTCCAACCTCCGCTTCCTGGAGGCGATCGGGCGGTCCCGGCTGCGCGACTGCGTACCGCTCGGCTTCGACCCGGAGGACCGTCGGTTCAGCTTCTCCAACTGGAGCCGGTTCGGCGCGTACGAGATCTCCTTCCAGGGGCACCGGCCGGTGTTCTTCAGCCCGGCCGCCAACTATCCGCTGCCGTGGGTCTCCTGGACGGTCGAGGGCTTCCACGGGGCCGGCTCGCTCACCACGGCGGTGCTCCCGGCGCGGTTGGCCGCCAGGCTGCGCGGCGCCGAGGGGCGGGCGGCGCTGCACCGCTTCCGCGACCCGGCCGACGTGCTGCCCGCGCTGGTCGCCGCGGTGCCGAAGGTGCTCTGAGGCACCGGCTCTCGCGACACCGGTCCTCGGGGCACCTTCCCCGGGACGCCGGCCCCAGGGTGTCAACGCCGATGGGGGAGAGGGCCAACGGGCCGTCTCCCCCCCCGATCGGGCGGTGGTGCCGGTCAGGCCGGGAAGGCCTCCTCGATCGCCGTCCAGAGCTGCACCCGGGCCTTGAGCGCGAGCCGGACGGTCTCCGCACACGCGGTCCACTTGGCGTCGTCCTCGCCGCAGAGGTCGATCAGCATCTGCATCGCCATCGGGGTGTGCTGCTCGCCGTCCACCTCGATGTGCCGGGCCAGGTAGTCCTTGAAGACGGTGAGCGCGCCGTCCGGGTCGTCGATCTCGATGACCTGGGCGAACATCTCGGGGATGAGGTCCTCGCGGCCGAAGGCGAACGCGGCCGCGCGGCAGTGCACCGGCGCGTTCTCGATGATCTCCCAGGTGGTCGCCGTGAAGTCGACGGCGGCCTGCGGCACCCCGGCGGTCTTCAGCGCCTCGGGTACCGGGGTGCCCGCCCGCAGCAGCTCCAAGAAGGCCTCGACCGGGGCCGGGTCGGCGCCGGCCTGCCGCATGCCCTCGACGTACAGCTCGAAGTGGCTGGTGTAGCCCTCGCCGAGCTCGTCGCTCTCCTCCACCAGCACGATGTCGTTGATCAGCCGGCGGCTGGCGGTCGGCCCGTTCGGGACCCAGGGCACGTCGACGCAGGTCAGCTCGCGCTGCAGGCTCTTCAGCAGCGACATGAAGTCCCAGACGGCGAAGACGTGCCGGTCCAGGAAGGTGCGCACGTGGCCGATGCTGGTCAGGCCGCCGTAGACGGTGTGGCCGACGACCTCGCGGCGCAGCGGGTCGATCGCCTCCTGCAGGCCGGTCAGGCCGGGGTGCGAACGGTCCCAGTGGTAACGGTCGTTGGACATGTGAAGCTCCTTCACGGGGGGAACGGGAGTCTGCCACGACGGGTGCGCTCCGGACAGGGGTCGCGCAGCTGCCGGGCTACTTGGTGGCCGGACGGGACCTACTTCATGACGGCGCGCAGGGCGGCCCGCAGCTGCTCCCGGCCGGGCTGGAGGGCGCGGTCGAGGGCGGGGGCGAAGGGCAGGACCGCGCCGTCGGGGCGGGTGATCCGGCGGGGCGGGGCGATCAGCCGCATCTCCTCCGCGGCGGTCGCCAGCACCTCGGCGCCGATGCCGCAGCTGCGGTTGGAGTCGTCGACCACCACCAGCCGGCCGGTGCGCTCCAACGAGGCGGCGAGTGCCGCCCAGTCGAAGGGGTGCAGCGTGCGAGGGTCCAGTACCTCGACCGAGATCTCGTCGGCGAGCTCCTCCGCGACCGCCAGCGCGTCGTGCACCAGGTGGCCGACGGCGACCAGGGTGACGTCGGTGCCGGCCCGGTGCACGCGCGCCGAGCCGAGCGGGATCGGCTCCAGCGCCCAGGTGACGGTCTCGCGCACCGCCAGCGCGGCGGCCGGCGCGAACACCACCACCGGATCCGGGTCGCGCACGGCGGAGCGCAGCAGGCCGTACGCGTCGGTCGGGGTGGCGGGCACCACGGTCTTCACCCCGGCGTGCGCGAACAGGCTGTACGGGTGGTCGGAGTGCTGGCCCGCCCAGCCGTCCCGGGAGCCCGAGCCGGGGACGACACAGGTCAGCGGGACGCCCGCCTGGCCTCCGGTCATCAGGGAGAACTTGTGGGCCTGGTTGACGAGTTGCTCGAAGACGAGGAACAGCAGGGAGGGGATCTGGAACTCGATCACCGGCCGCCGCCCGGCCAGGGCCGCGCCGATCGCCATCGCGGTGAAGGCCTGCTCGGAGAGCGGGGTGTCGACGATCCGCTCCGGCCCGAACCGGTCGAGCAGCCCGAGGGTCGGTCCGGCCAGGCCGGCGCCGATGTCCTCGCCGAACACGCAGACCTCGGGATCGTCGGTCAACTCGTCGGCCAGGGCCCGGTTGAGCGCCTTGGTGTAGGAGAGCCGGGTCACCGCGTCGCCCCCGCCCGCGGTCGCCGTCCATCGGCGTACAGGTAGTCCAACGCGCCCTCCGGGTCCGGGAGTTCGGATGCGAGCGCGAATCGCTCAGCCTCCGCCAGGTCGGCCGCCACCGCCACGTCGAGTGCGGTGGCGGCGGCCTCGCCGATCGCCGCGGCGGCGCGCGGAAGCGGGTCGCGGGCCCGCCAGTCGGCCACCTCCTCCGGGGTGCGGTAGCGCAGCTTCATCCGGCGCTCCATGGTGTGGTGGCCCTCGAAACGGTAGGTGCGGCACTCCAGGAACCCCGGGCCGCCGCCCGCCCGCGCCCGGGCGACGGCCTCCTCGGTCGCGGTCCGGACGGCCTCGGTGTCCATCCCGTCGACGGTGACGGCGGGGATGCCGAAGGCGGCCGCCCGGCCGACGGCGGTGCCCGCGACGGCGGTGGCGGCGGGCAGCGTGGTCGCGTAGCCGTTGTTCTCGCAGACGAAGACCACCGGCAGCCGCCACATCGCGGCCAGGTTGAGCGACTCCAGCAGCACGCCCTGGTTGAGCGCGCCGTCGCCGAAGAAGGAGACCGCCACCCGGCCGTCGCCGGCCTGCCGGGCGGCCCAGGCGGCGCCGACCGCGATCGGTGCACCGGCGCCGACGATGCCGTTGGCGCCCAGGATGCCCAGCGAGAGGTCGGCGGCGTGCATCGAGCCGCCCCGGCCGCGGTTCAACCCGTCGACGCGGCCCGCCAGTTCGGCGAGCAGCCGGCAGGGGTCGACGCCCCGGGCGAGCACATGGCCGTGCCCGCGGTGGGTGGAGGTGAGGCGGTCGCCCGGGTCCAGTGCGGCGCAGACGCCGACCGCGACCGCCTCCTGGCCGATGTAGGGGTGGATGCCGCCGGTGATCACCCCGGACTTCACCAGGCCGAGCGCCAGCTCCTCGAAACCGCGGATCAGCCGCAGCATCCGGTACCGCTGTGCGGGCGTGCCGAGCGCCGCCGTCCCGGTGCCGCCCCGCGCCGTCGGGTCGTCCGTGGCGGCGCCGGCCGCCGCCGTCACGGGGTGCCCCGCCAGAGCGTCGGGCAGATCTCCGGGTCGGCGTAGTCCGGTCGGCCGTCGGCGGTGCGGCGGACCACCACGTCGTGGTTGTAGACCACGGTGCCGCCGTCCGGCCTGAGGTGGCGGCGGTACTCGTTCGCCCCGTCCTGGAGGTGGAGCGAGACGGCGCGGCGCGGGGCGTCGGAGAGGTTGGCGCCGCTGCCGTGGTAGGTGCGGCAGTGGTGGAAGCTGACGTGCCCGCGCGGGATCTCGATCGGGACCTTGCGCACCTGCTGCCCGTTGTGGTGCGCGTTGGCGGTCAGGATCGACTCCAGCTCGGAGCGGTCGCGGTGGGCGAAGTGGCGGGTGGAGTCCTCGCCGGAGTCCAGCTCGCGCCAGCGGTGGCTGCCGTCGATCATGGTGATGGTGCCGTTCTCCTCCCGGCAGTCGTGGAACGGGAGGAAGGCGGTGAGCATCCGGTCGGAGCTGGACGTCTGCCAGTAGTGCTTGTCGAAGTGCCAGGGCACCTGGTTGGTCGGCTCCTCGGGCACCGGCGGCTTGTAGATCAGCGTCGCCTGGAAGACCCGGATCTCCTCGGCCTCGGCCAGCAGTGCGGCGACGGCGCCCAGCAGGGGCTTGCGCAGGATCGCGCCGATGGCGTCGCTCTCGTAGTGCACGTAGTCGTTGTGCCGCTGGACCGGACCGTGCGCGGGCTCCCAGGCGGCGAGGTTCGGCGGACGGACGGGCAGTTCGCGGTCCCGGTGGCCCTCGTAGTACTTCTCGGTGGCGGCCTGCAGGGTGTCCAGCTCCTCGTCGCTGAACAGCCGGCGGGAGAGGTACCAGCCGTGTTCGAGGTAACCGGCCACCTCCTCGGGGGTGGGCAGCAGCGCGCGCTCGGCGTCGGTCAGTCGGAACTCGGGTGCGGTGGTCATGCCGTGGCCTCCTTCTGCGGGGCGGGAGTTGCTCAGACCGAGGCGGTGGCGTTCTGCCGCTCGACGGCCTCGTACAGGGCCTTGATGTTGGCGGTGCCGAAGGTGCCCGCGCCCTGGCGCTCGATCAGCTCCAGGAAGTAGGTGCGGCGCGGGTGGGTCGAGCGGAGGAAGATCTGGAACAGCTGCCCGCCGTGGTCCTGGTCGACCAGCACGTCGAGTTCGCGCAGCGTGTCGACCGGGATGGCCGTCGTGCCGAACCGCTCGGCGAGCGCGTCGTAGTAGGCGCCCGGGGTGGTGAGGAACTCCACCCCGCGGTCGCGGATGGTGCGTACGGCGGTGGCGATGTCACCGGTACGGAAGGCCAGGTGCTGGACGCCCGCGCCCTCGTTGTCGGCCAGGAAGGTGTCGATCTGACCGGGCCGGCGCGTGGTGTCGGGCTCGATGAGGGTGAAGGTGACCTCGCCGGAGGCGCTCTGCACCACGCTGGAGTCCATCGCCTGCTCGCCGACCTCGATGTACTCGCCGAAGATCCGGTGGAGACCGAGCGCGGCCTCGCAGAACCTGACGGCGGGGGCGAGCTCCCCGGCCGGGACGCAGATCGCGGCGTGGTCGAGGGCGTCCAGCAGGGCGCCGGTGGCGGGCTGCGCGGGTGCGGGGTCCGCCTTGGTGTCGGCGACGAACCGCAGGGCGACGTCGCCGAACCCGGCCACCAGCCCGCCGGCCCGGTCCAGGACGCGGGCGCCGTGCCGCTCGGCGCGCTCCAGCGCGGCCTGCGGGTCGGTGCAGCCGAGCGCGATCACCCCGATGCCGTCG
This sequence comes from Kitasatospora sp. NPDC050463, assembly GCF_040655255.1. Classification (NCBI taxonomy): domain Bacteria; kingdom Bacillati; phylum Actinomycetota; class Actinomycetes; order Kitasatosporales; family Streptomycetaceae; genus Kitasatospora; species Kitasatospora sp. NPDC050463. Next base: position 45,061 of record NZ_JBFAJO010000008.1, on the reverse strand, counting down.
CCGTGCGCGGCCACGAACCGGGCGACCGGGTGGGCGGGGTCGGCGGCGGAGACGAGGTGCAGCCGGATGCCGGCCTGGCGCAGCCGGACGGTGCGCACGCCGTGCGGGCCGGCGCCGGGGCCGGTGGAGGTGAGTGCCCCGCAGGTGTGGTCCTCGCGGGTGTGGTCCCCGCAGGTCTGGCCCTCGCGGGTCTGGTCCTCGCGGGTCTGTTCCTCAAGGACGAAGCCGAAGTCGGCGCAGAGGCCGGCCGCGGTCTTGTCGGCGTCCGCGCAGTGGAACTCGACGTGGGTGATGGACTGGATGGACAACGGGTTCTCCCCGGGGGTGGCGAATGATGGGTGGCCGGGGCTCGGCCCGGCCCGGGCATCCCGGCGGGCCGGGCCGAGCCCCGGCGGGGTGCCGCGTGGCAGGCCGGGGCGCGAACCCCGGCGGCCGGCCCGCTACTTGGCGGACCGGGTGGACGCCGGGCCGAAGACCAGGCTGAGGTTGTGGCCGCCGAAGGCGAAGGCGTTGCTCAGCGCCGCGCCCGGCGGCGCGGGCCGGGCCGCGCCGCGCACGTGGTCCAGCGCGCAGGCCGGGTCGGGATCGGTCAGATTGAGCGTCGGGGGCAGCGTCCCCCGGGCCACCGCGAGTGCGGTCACCGCTGCCTCCAACGCCCCTGCGGCGCCCAGCAGATGGCCGGTCGCCCCCTTGGTCGAGCTGACCGCCGGCCCCTGCTCGCCGAAGACGGCGCGCAGGGCGGCGCTCTCGGCGACGTCGCCCAGCTTGGTGCCGGTGCCGTGCGCGTTGACGTAGCCGATGTCGGCCGGCGTCAGGCCGGCGTTGGCGATCGCGGCGCGCATCGCGTCGGCCGCGCCCGAGCCGTCCGGGCGGGGCATGGTCGGGTGGTGGGCGTCGGTGGAGGCGCCCCAGCCGGTCAGGTCGGCGTAGCCGGCCGCGCCGCGGGCGTCCGCGTGCTCGGCCCGCTCCAGGACCAGGACGGCGCTGCCCTCGCCGAGCACGAAGCCGTTGCGGCGGGCGTCGAAGGGCCGGCTGGCCTGCGTCGGATCCTCCCAACCCGCTGACAGTGCCCGGGCGTTGGTGAAGGCTGCGGCGATCGTCGGGTGCAGCGAGGACTCACTGCCGCCGCAGACCACCACGTCGGCGTCGCCGGCCCGAATCAGCCGCAGCCCCTCGGCGACGGCCTGGGCGCCGGCCGCGCAGGCCGTCACGATCGCCGAACTGAAGCCGCGGATCCCGTGTTTGATGGCGATCCGGGCGGTGGCCATGTTGGAGAGCATGCCGGGCAGCAGATACGGGCTGACGCCGGGCCGGCCGCGCTCCAGCCGCCGGTGCGACTGCTGTTCGAAGGTCTCCAGCCCGCCACCGCCGGTGGCCAGCACGACGGCGGTGCGGTGCGGGTCGGCGTCCCGCCCGACCACCAGGCCGGCGTCGGCGAGCGCGTCGTCGGCGGCGGCGAGGGCGAGCAGGACGAACCGGTCCACGCACCTGGTCTCGGTCGGAGGCAGCACCTCGCGGCCGTCCACGGCGGGTGCCAGGCCGGCGGAGGTGAGCCAGCCGTGCGCGGCGTGGCCCTCGGGCAGCGCGCGGATGCCGGAGCGGCCGGCGGTGAGCGCCTCGAAGACCTCGACCGGCTTCCGGCCCACCGGCGTGACCAGGCCGATGCCGGTGACCACGGCTCCCGGGCGGCCGGCGGCCGCGCTCATCGGGCGGCCACCGAGTCGAGGTAGCGCTGACGCAGCAGCACCTTGCGGACCTTGCCGGTCGGCCCGAGCGGGATGTCTTCGCCCGTCACCACCAGGACCTGGCGGACGGTGGCCGCCGCGGCCTCGTCGAGGGCGGCCGTGACCGCCTCGGTGTGGTCCTCGGCCGGATCGGCGTCGGCGGTCAGGAGCAGCAGGACGTCGGTGACCACGCGCTCGCCGTCCCGGACGGCGACGACCGTGCAGTCCGCCACACCGGGGCAGGCGGCCAGCACCCGCTCCTCCGACATGGCGGTGAACAGCCGCTTGCCGTCGCCCAGTTCGACTGAGTCGACGGCCCGGTCGACGTGGTAGTAGTAGCCCTCCTCGTCCCGGTACATCAAGTCGCCGGTGAGGAAGCGGCCGCGGATCCGGGTGCGGAAGGTGGTCGCCGAGTCGTTCCAGTAGCCGAGCGCCAGGGTGGGGGAGGAGGTGGCGAGTTCGCCGACCTCGCCGGGGCCGAGCGGCTCGCCGTCCGGGCCGACCACCTCGCAGTCGACGAAGGCGTGCGGGCGGCCGACACAGCGGCCGTACCGCTCGGTGCCCGGGCCGTGCGTGATGAAGAAGTGCGAGTGGCCCATCTCGGTGGAGCCGAGACCGTCCACGAAGAGCGAACCGGGCAGCCGGACCCGGCCCTCGCGGGTGACGGACTCGCGGCTGCCGGTGGCGATCAGCCGGCGGATGTGCACCTCGTGCGCGCAGTCCCCGGTGTTCCACCAGAGCGCGACGGAGGACAACTCCCGCTCGGCGAGGTCGTGGTGGGCCAGTTCGGCCCAGGTGGCGGCGAAGCCGATCACGCCGGTGGGCCGCCGGCTCTCGATGGCCTCCAGCACGCCCGCGCCGGACTGCCGGGAGAGCAGGTCGAGCCGGGTGTGCGAGCTGAGCGCGAGGTTGACGGCGATCAGGGTGGCGGCGTGCGGCGCGGGCAGCGCGCTGAGCATCCGCTCCTGGCCCTGCGGGCGGGGCAGGCGCAGGCGGTGACGGATGGCCGCGTACAGGCCGGCGTGCGAGTGGACCACGGCCTTGGGCATCCCGGTGGTGCCGGAGGAGTGCGTGATCGCCACCGGGTCACCGGACCAGTGGCGGTAGGGCGCGGGGGCGGCGTCCGGGTCGCCCGCGCCGAGCGTGCCGATCTCCGGGAACAGCGGGGCGCCGGGGTCGTGGCCGGCCAGGGCGGCCAGGTGCGCGGCGTCGGCGAGGATGCCGACGGCGCCGAGCCGGGCGATGTAGCGGGCGGCGCGCTCGCCGTCCACGTTCGGGTTCAGCAGCGCCGGGATCGCGCCGAGCCGGGCCAGTGCGAGGAAGGAGAGCACGTGGTCGGCGGCGTCCGTCGCGTAGACCACCACCGGGTCGCGGCGGGTGACGCCGAGGCCGTGCAGGGCCGCGGCCCGGGCCCGGACGGCCCGGTCGAGCTCGCGCAGGGTGAAGGCCTGCCAGGCGGCGTGGTCGTCCACCGGGGTGTCGAAGGTCAGCAGCGGCTCGTCCAGACCGAGGCCGAGGGCCAGCCGGCTGGTGAGGACGTTGCCGGCGCCGACGTCGGGGTCGTCCGCGAGAAGGGTGCGGATACTGCGGATGCTCACTGTGGTGAATCCCTCCCATGGTGCTGGGCGTACTTCGGCGGGGCACGGCGGATGGCGCCGTCCGGCGTGCGGGGAACGCGGAGGCGGTGGGGCGTGCGAGGTCGGTGGGTGCGGGTGACCGGGCTGCGCGGGTCAGCCGGCCGTGACCAGGACGGCGGCGGCCCGGTCGGTGCCGTCGGCCTGCTCGGCGGCGATGACGAGGACCTGGTCGGCGTCGCCGTCCGCGAGGAGCAGCGCCGCGAGGTCGAGCGCGTCCTGCGGCACCCGGCCCGGTACGGCGTCGGCCGGGCTGATCGCCACCACCGGGCCGGTCAGGCCCCAACGGGCGGCGATGTGTCCGAGCACGGCGTTCGGATTGGACTGGAAGAAGAGCAGCGGCGGCACCCGCTGCCCGGAGGCGGCGGCCTCGTCGATGGCGCGCGCGGTGGCCCGGTCGCCGCCGGCGCTGGCCAGCAGCAGGGCGGTCCGGCCGGGGGCCGGAGCGGTGCCGTGGTGGGCGCGCAGGCAGCGCTCGGCGGTCTCGGCCACCAGGGGATTGAAGGAGGAGGTGGTGAAGCCGGGGATCGGCGGGAGCGGGTCGTGGCGGCCCGGCTCCGGCCAGCGGGCTTCGGCGAGGACGCGCAGCCCGGTCACCGGGCCGCCACCAGGAGTGCGGTGTTGGCGCCGCCGAACGCGGAGTTGAGCGTCAGCGCGTAGCGCGGCCGGCCGGTGCGTGGGCCGTCCAGGACGAGGTCCAGTCCGACGTCCGGGTCCGGGCCGAGCCAGCCGGCGTTCACCGGCAGCCGACCGTCGCGCAGCGCGCCGATGGTGACGGCGAGTTCGAGCAGTGCGGAGGCTTCCAGGGCATGGCCGTGGACGGCCTTGCTGGAGCTCACCGGCAACCGCCCGGTGTGGGCGCCGAACACCCGGTGCAGCGCGCTCGCCTCGGCCCGGTCGGCCAGGGGCGAGCCGGTGCCGTTGGCGTTGACGTAGCCGACCTCGGCCGGCGCGACGCCGCCCCGGGCGAGCGCGGCCACGACGGCCCGGGCCACGCCGTCGCCGGTCGGCTCCGGGCGGCAGACGTGGTGGGCGTCGCCGGCCCGGCCCCAGCCGGCCAGCCGGGCGAGCACCGGCGCGCCGCGCCGTTCGGCCTGCGGCTCGGCCTCGACGATCACGGCGGCGGCCGCGTCGCCGAGCAGTGTGCCGGTCCGTCCGGCGCTGAACGGGCGCAGCTCGCCGTCGCGGGCCAGTGCCCGGCCGGCGTCGAAGGCGGCGAAGACGCCCGGCTCCACCAGATGGCCGGCGGCGACCAGCACCCGGTGGTGGCGGCCGGAGGCCACCAGGGCGGCGGCGTCGGCCACGGCGGTGCCGGCGGCGACGCAGGCGCCGGTGTAGACGCGGGTGACGCCCGCGATGTCCCAGGCGGCGGCCGCCCCGGCGGCCACGGCGGCGGTGACGGCCCGGGTGTTCAGGTCACTGTGCAGGGCGAGCAGGACGGGCGTGCCGTCCGGGGCGGTGGTGGGCCGGTGGCCCCGGTCGGTCGCCCGGCGGTCGCCGTCCTCGCCACCCGTGTCGCCGGTGGTGGGCAGGCCGGCCTGGCGGCAGGCCTGGTCCACGGCGGTGAGGACGGCGCCGGCGAGCGGTACCGGCTCGGCCAGCAGCGCGGCCCGGGTGGTCCGGCGCGCGGAGACGTCGAACCTGGTCACCGTGGTGAAGGCGGTCTTGCCGTGGGCGGCCGCGTCGACGAGTGCGTCGAGCCCGGTGCCGGCGGCGCTGAGCACGCCGACGCCGGTGACCACGGGCCGGACGGCGGGCGGGGCATGGCCGGTCATGACTGCGCGACCCCTGCGGTCTGCGCCGCTGCGGTGCCCCCGGGGTCGCCGGCCGCCGCGAGGACGGCCGTGCGGAGCACCTCGACGGCGTCGTCCACCGTCCGGATCGCCTCGAAGCGTTCGTCGTCGAGGTCCGGCTCGATGCCGTAGCGCTGCTCGAACTCCGCTATCAGCCAGGTGAGTTCGAGGGATCCGAGCTCCTCGGGGACGGTGCCGGCGGCGCGCTGCCCGAACGCCGCCAGTATCGCCAGGACCTCGGCCCGGTCGGGGAGGACGGGCTCGGTCACGCCGGGCTGCCCGCGGTGGCGGCGGCGATGCGCTTGGCGACGTCGCCGGTGAACTCGTCGAGCGTCATCAGCGCGGTGCTCTCCATCTCGTCGAAGTCGAACTTGATCCCGAACTCGTCCTCGACCTGCACCGAGAGGTCGGCCAGGGCGAGCGACTCCAGGTCGAGCCCGGCCGGGCCGAGGTCGGTGTCGCCGGTGACCTCGGAGACGTCGTACTGCATCTCGGTCAGCGCGGCGAGGACGAACTCGCGGATGCGGTCCTGCATGGTGGGCTCCTGTACTCGCGCACGCTGCGGCGCGCGGATCGTCGGGGGAGGAGGGGACACGTCGGTTCGAAGGCGGCGGTCCGGGTACGGCGGTCTGTTCGGCCGGCGGGGCGGGGCGGGGCGGGGCGGTTGAGCGGTTCAGCGGGTCGGTGCGGCGGTTCAACGGGTCCGTGCGGTTCAGCGGGTCTGGTCGGCGGCGGTCGCCCGCAGGGCGGCCGGGTCACGCAGCAGCTTTCCGGTGGCGGTGCGCGGGAGTTGGTGGAGGAAGGCCAGCCGGCGGGGCCGCTTGTAGGCGGCGAGCTGCCGGGCCAGCCCGTCCCGGACCAGCGCCTGGTCGGCGTCCTCGTCGGCGGCGAGGTACGCCTCGATGGCGCCCTGGTCGAAGACCACGACGGCCTCGCGGACCTGCGGCAGAGCGGCCAGGACCAGTTCGACCTCGGTGAGGTCCACCTTCAGTCCGCCGATCGAGACCTGGGAGTCCAGTCGGCCGAGGACGGTGACCAGTCCGGTGGCCCGGTCCAGCTCGGCGGCGTCGCGGGTGTGCAGCCAGCCGTCGGACCAGCGGGTCGGGTCGTCCAGCCCCGGGTACGGCGAGGTGGCCGTCCTCAGTTGCAACTCGCCTGCCACCAGGCGAAGTTCCATGCCGTGCACGGGAAGCTTCGCAGGGTGCAGTCTGCCGTCCAGGTCGGTGGCGATGACGCCGAGCTCGGTCATCCCGTACATGGTGCCCAGCGGCACGCCGTACCGGGCGGTGAAGGCGGCCGGCAGGCCCGGGCGGACCAGTTCCCCGGCCACCACCATCCGGCGCAGGCGCGGCAGCGCCGGGGGCGCGGCCGCACCGGCCAGCAGTTCGGCGTGGAAGGGGACGCCGATCACGGTGGTGGGCCGTTCGTCCTCGTCGGCGACGGCGGCCAGAATGCCCGCCACCGTCATCCGCTCCGGCATGGTCAGCGGTGCGCGGGCGTGCAGGCTGTTCAGTAGTCCGCCGACCAGCCCGAGCACATGCACCACCGAGGAGAGCAGGACCACCCGCTCGCCCTCCCCGGGGAAGTCCACCAGCCGCCGGTAGCAGCCGAGTTCGCGGATCAGATCGCCGGCGGTACGGGCGATGACCTTGGCCGGGCCGGTGGACCCGGAGCTGAGCTGGACCAGCGCGTGGCCGGTCCGGGCCGGCCGCCCGCCCGGTAGTCGGACGGCCACCGGTTCGATCTCGGAGAAGCCGCGCAGCGCCGCCGAGGGCCGGTGTTCGGACCCTACCAGCACCTGCGGGGCCAGCCGTTCGACCGCGCGGTCGATCTCGTGGTCGGTCAGCCGGTGGTCCAGCAGCGCCACTTGGGCGCGCAGCTGCCAGCAGGCGAGCAGCACGGCGACGAAGCCCAGGGAGGGCGGCAGCCGCAACGCCGCCGTGCCGCCCGGGCCGAGGCCGGCCGCGGCCAGCCGTGCGGCCTGCCCGTCGACCAGCGCGCGCAGGGTGGCGCGGTCGACGGGTGTGCCGAAGCGCAGGCACTCCTCGCCCTCCGGACCGGCCAGCAGGAACCGGGCCACCCAGTCGTCCGGGGCGTCGGCGTGCGGCGGTGAAGAGGGCGGAAGTGAAGAGAGGGAAATGCCGGTCAACGCCACTCCACACAGAGGAGATTTGACATGGACGCCGTTCTCAACCAATACGGTCAATTCCGTTGCCAGACTTTTGCACAGACGTTTGGTCAAATCAAGGTCTATACCAATCCGGCTCGTACCTCCTACGCTGCCGAAGCGGGACTGGTCCGAGCGCGGCCGTCCGGGAACGAGGATGCCCGTGGGACCACTCACGCTGGCCGGGATGGCGCGCACGGCGCGCGACCAACTGCCACCAGAAATATGGGACTTCATCGAGGGTGGCAGCGGAGCCGAACGCACCCTGGCGAGCAACCGGGAAATGTTCGGCCACTATGCCCTGCGGCCCCGCACGCTCGTCGACGTCTCGACCTGCTCGACCGCCGTCCCGCTGCTCGGCACCGAGCTCCGGACGCCGGTCGGAATTGCCCCGATGGCCTACCACCGACTGGTCCATTCGGACGGGGAAACCGCGACCGCCCGGGCAGCGGGCCGGGCCGGCGCGCTGCTGGTCGCCGGAATCTTCGCCAGCCGTACCCTGGAGTCGATCGCGGCCGCGGCCACCGGCCCGCTCTGGCTGCAGCTCTACTGGCTGCGCCGCCGCGACGCGCTCGCCGCCCTGGTGGAACGGGCCGAGGCGGCCGGCTTCACGGCGCTGATGCTGACCGTGGACGCGCCCCGGATCGGCCGCCGGCTGCGCGACCTGCGCAACGGCTTCGCCGTCCCGCCGCAGATCCGCGCCGTCAACCTCGACCCCGAGCTGATGGCCGCCAGCCACCACGCCGACGCGGGCTCCTCCGGCATCGCCGACCACGCACTGGAGCAGTTCGACCCCAGCCTGACCTGGTCCGACCTGGCCTGGCTGCGGGAGCGCAGCCGCCTCCCGCTGGTCCTCAAGGGAATCCTGACCGCCGAGGACGCCAGGCTCGCCGCCGAACACGGGGTGGACGCCGTGGTGGTCTCCAACCACGGCGGCCGCCAGCTGGACGGTGCGCTGCCCGCCCTCGCGGCGCTGCCCGAGGTGGTCGCCGCCCTCCCGCCGTCCGTCCCGGCGCTGCTCGACGGCGGCGTCCGCACCGGCACCGACATCGCCGTCGCGCTCGCGCTCGGCGCCCGTGCCGTGCTGGTCGGCCGCCCCGTCCTCTGGGGGCTCGCCACGGAGGGCGAGGCGGGCGTGGTCCGCGTGCTCGACCTGCTCCGCGACGAACTGGAGCACGCCCTGGCCCTCCTGGGCCGCCCCACGCTCGCCGACCTGGACCGCACCGCCCTCGCGCCCTGGCCCACCACCCTCCCACCGGAGGAAGCGCGCCGAGGCCCCGCACGCCCGACAGAAAGACCGACGACATGAAGAACCAGGACGCCTTCCCCGGCTGGGACTGGGACGATCCGGACGGCCTCGCCGTCCGCCTCGACGCGATCAGCGCCGACGTCGCCGTCTGCCGGAAGCTCGAACCGGCCGCCGGCGGCCTCCCGCAGGACCGCCAGGGCCTCCGCGAACTCGGCGTCACCGGTATCGAGTTCGCCGCATTCCGGACGGCCCACCCGGAGGGCCTCGGCACCGATCTGACCGCGCTGCGCAGCGCCGGCACCACCACCGAGCCCGGTACCCTCTACCGCGTCGACGGCGACCGCTGGTTCACCCAGCTCGACATCGGCCGGCCGCTGCCCTTCGCCGACGCAAGCGTCGACTGGGTCTACGCCGAGCACCTGATCGAGCACGTCACCATGCCGGTCGCGGTCGGCTGGCTGCGCGAGGCCCGGCGCGTGCTGCGCCCCGGCGGCGTCCTGAGGATCACCACCCCCGACCTGGCCCGCTACCTGGTCGGCTACGCGACCGACGACGGCTTCCTCGCGAAGCACCGCCGACGCCTCACCACCATGGGCTTCGGCCCGCCGATGCCGTCGCGCCCGGCCTTCCTGGTCAACCAGATCTTCCGGTACTACGGCCACCAGTGGATCTACGACCTGGACGAGCTGCGGCACGTCCTCACCCTGGCCGGCTTCGCGGCCGACCAGATCCGCCACTGCGCCTACCGGCAGGGCGTCCGCGCCGACGTCGCCGACCTCGACACCGCGTTCCGCACCGACGAGACGATCTACGTCGAGGCCGACCGCTGAGCCGGATCGCCCCGACCCCCGCTGTCCGATGGGATCACCATGCCGCTGCACCCCCAGGCCCAGGCCCTGCGCGAGCGCCGCGCGCGGGCCGGCACGCCCCCGCTCTACAGCCTCACCCCGGCCCAGGCCCGCGCCGCCGACCTCGCCGACATCCGGGCCGCCGCCGGCACCCCCGAGCCCGTCGCGGCCGTCGAGGAGCACCGCATCCCCGGCCCCGGCGGCGAACTCGCCCTGCGGCTCTACCGACCCGAGCCGCCCGGTCGGCAACTCCCCGTCCTGCTCTACCTCTTCGGTGGCGGCTGGACGCTCGGCTCGCCCGACACCAGCGACGCGATCTGCCGCCGGCTGACCAACACCGTCGGCTGCGTCACCGCCTCCGTGGGCTACCGCCTCGCCCCCGAACACCCCTTTCCCGCCGCCGTCCACGACTGCCGGGCCGCCGCCCGCTGGCTGGCCGGGAACGCCGAGGCCCTCGGGCTGGACCCGGCCCGACTGGCCGTCGGCGGCGACAGTGCCGGGGGCAACCTCGCCGCCGCCCTCACGCTGCTCGCCCGGGACGAGGGCGGCCCGGCCCTGCGCCACCAGCTGCTGGTCTACCCCAACACCGACCACCGGGCGGCGCCCGCGGCGGCGGGGGAGCAGCACGACGACCCGCTGCTCTTCAACCGCCGTTCGGTGGCGTGGTACTGGGGGCACTACCTGGCCGACCCCGCCGACGGGGACCACCCGCTCGCCTCCCCGCTGCGCGCCCCGAGCCTGGCCGGGCTGCCGCCGGCCACCGTGATCACCGCGGAGTACGACCCGCTGTGCGAGGAGGGGGAGCGCTACGCCGAGGCGCTGCGGGCGGCCGGTGTCCCGGTCGAGTCGCGCCGGTACGCGGGCATGCCACACGGCTTCTTCGCCATGACGGGCGTGCTGGACGCGGCCGGGGAGGCCCAGCGGTATGCCGCCGAGCGGCTGCGCGAGGCCCTGCGGTGACCGCCGGCCGAGCGCTCGCCGAGCCCGCCGCCCCCGTCGAGCCCCTCGCGCTGGCCGGGCTGCACGCCTCGCTGTCCGATCCGCTGCTGGACGCGATGACCTTCCTCAACGAGGTCACCACCCGCTACCCCCGGGCCGTCTCCTTCGCCCCCGGCCGCCCCTACGAGGGCTTCTTCGAACCGGAGGACGTCCACGGGTACCTGGACGCCTATCTGGACCACCTCGCGGCCCAGGGCCTCGACCGGGACGCCGTGCGCACCACGCTGTTCCAGTACGGCCCGACCAAGGGCGTCATCGCCGGCCTGGTCGCCCGCACCCTGGCCAACGACGAGGGCCTGGTCGTCGCCCCCGAGTCCCTGGTACTCACCGTCGGCGCCCAGGAGGGCATGCTGCTGACGCTGCGTGCCCTCTGCGCCGGCCCGGACGACGTCCTGCTGGTCAGCTCCCCCTGCTACGTCGGCGTCACCGGCGCGGCCCGGCTGCTCGACCTGACCACCGTCCCCGTGCCCGAGGGCCCCGACGGCGGACCGGACCCGCAGGCCGTCCGCGCCGCGGCCCGCGCCGTCCGGTCCGGGGGACGCCGTCCGCGGGCGCTCTACGTCGTCCCCGACTTCGCCAACCCCTCGGGCACCAGCATGCCCGTCCCGGCCCGGACCAGGCTGCTGGACACCGCCGCCGAGGAGGGGCTGCTGGTCGTCGAGGACAACCCGTACGGCTTCTTCGCCCGCGACCCCGGGGAGCGGCCCACCCTGAAGGCGCTGGACCGGCGCCGCCAGGTCGTCTACCTCGGATCGTTCGCCAAGACCTGCTTCCCCGGTGCCCGGCTCGGCTACGTCGTCGCGGACCAGGAGGTGGCCGGGCCGGGCGGGCGGCGGTCGCTGCTCGCGGACGAGCTGGCGAAGCTGAAGAGCATGACGACGGTCAACACGCCGGCGCTCAGCCAGGCCGTCATCGGCGGCATGCTGCTGCGGTACGACTGCCGGCTGCGGGCCGCCAACGCGCGCGCGACGGCCTACTACGCGGCCAACATGGCGACGCTGCTGGCCGAGCTGGACCGGCGGTTCCCCGCGGCCGGGCGCTGCCGGCTGGGCGTGTCCTGGAACGAGCCGGAGGGCGGCTTCTTCGCCGTGCTCACGGTCCCCTTCGCGGCCGACGAGGCGGCCATGGAGCGGTGCGCCCGGGACCACGGCGTGCTCTGGACGCCGATGGCACCGTTCTACCCGGCGGGCGGGGGAGAGCGCCGGCTCCGGCTCTCCGTCAGTTCACTGACGGAGCGTCAGATCATCGACGGAGTGGCGGACCTGGCCCGCTTCATCCACGCCGAGGCCCGGGCGACGGTGGCCCCGGCGCGGTAGCGACGGCGCGGGGGCGGGGCCAGGGCTTGGAGAAGCCCCGGCCCCGCCCCCGTTGCGTCACCACCGCGCCGCGGACTCAGCGCACCCGGGTGGAGAACAGCCGGGCCGAGCAGTACACGGACGCCACCGTCATCAGGACGACCACCAGCAGCCCCTGCCAGACCACGCTGTCCCCGACGTGGCCGGAGAACAGCGCCCGCATGCCCTCCACGGCCCAGTAGAAGGGGTTCCACTTGGCCATGGACTGCAGCCACACCGGCGCCAGCGCCAGCGGCAGCAGGACCCCGGACAGCAGGGCGATCGGCTGCGCGAGGGTGTTCACCACCGGGGCCATCGCCTCGTCGGCCGGGAGCACCAGGGCGATGCCGTAGGAGATCGCCGAGGTCATCAGCGCCAGCAGGCCGAGCAGTAGATAGGCCAGCAGCAGGTCCAGCGGTGCCACCCGCAGCCCGAACGGCAGCGCGATCAGGGTGATCAGGACCGCCTGCACCAGCAGCGCCACCGTCTCGCGCAGCGCCCGGCCGAGCAGCAGGGCCAGCCGGCTCACCGGGGTCACCCGGGAGCGCTCGATGATGCCGGCCTTCAGCTCGCCGAGCAGGCTGAAGCCGGTGTACAGGCCGCCGAAGATGCAGAGCACGGCCAACAGACCGGGTACGTAGACCTGGTAGGCCTCGGCGTAGGTGGTCGCGCCCATCGGCGCCAGCACCTTCTTGAGCAGCGGTGCGAACAGCAGCAGATAGAAGACGGGCTGGATCAGCCCGACGGCGATCCAGATCGGGGTTCGCCACATGAGCAGCAGCTGTCGCTGGAAGACCAGCCAGGTGTCGCGGGCGAGCTTCATGAGGGCCTCTCGGGGATCAGTGCTCAGGACTGCTCGATGGAACGGCCCGTCCGGGCCAGGAACACGTCGTCCAGGCTGGGCCGTTGCAGCTGAACGGTGCCGGGTACGACGCCCGCGCCGTCCAGGGCGCGCAGCAGTCGCGGGATCGCGGCCGCGCCGTCGTCGAGGTAGAGCCGCAGGCCGTCGTCGCCCTGCGCTTCCAGGCGGCGCAGGTACGGCTGCTCCCGCAGCGCCTTGGTGGCGCGCTCGGCCTCACCGGCCGTGAGGCCCACCAGGACGACGTCCCCGGAGATCTCCCGCTTCAGGGTCTCGGGCGTGCCCTCGGCGACGATCTCGCCGTGGTCGACGATCGCCACCCGGTCGCAGAGCGCGTCGGCCTCCTCCAGGTAGTGCGTCGTCACCACGACGGTCAGACCTTCGGCGTTCAGGCGGCGGATCTCGGCCCACACCTGTCCCCGGCTGGCCGGGTCGAGGCCGACCGTGGGCTCGTCGAGGAAGAGCACCCGGGGCGCGTGGATGACACCCAGGGCGATGTCCAGCCGGCGGCGCTGACCGCCCGAGTAGGTGCGGCACGCCCGGTCGCCGAACTCGGTGAGCCCGAACGCCCTCAGGGCTCCCTCGGCCAGCTGTTGGGCCTGCGCCTTGCGGGTACCGTGCATCCGGGCCTGCAGCACCAGCTCCTCGCGGGCGCTGACGGTGTCGGCGGTGCCGCCGCCCTGGGCGACGTAGCCGATCCGTCGACGGACTCCGGCCGGGTCGGCGAGGAGGTCGGCGCCGGCGATCCGGGCCGCGCCGCCGTCCGGCCGGATGAGCGTGGCGAGCATGCGCAGGGTGGTCGTCTTGCCGGCGCCGTTGGGCCCGAGGAAGCCGAAAACCTCACCTGCGGCCACGTCCAGATCGATGCCGCGAACGGCGTCGACGGCGGCCTGGCCGCGTTGTTTGGACGGATAGGACTTGCGAAGCCCCTTGGTCTCGATCAACCAGAACTCCCGTGCGGGGATGGGTTGCCACGTCGACGACGGCCAGCGCACACAGGGCTGGACGGTCCGTGCGGGGATGGGTGGCCGGGGCACCTGGGAAGCGGTGCTTCGCGCCACACTAGGGTCTGCGGCGCCCTGGATACAATGGCCTAGACCAATGGATTCGATCGTTCTGCCCCGGCTCCGACCAGCGCCTCCAGCCGGTCGGCCGCCGTCACGGCCCCGCCGCCGGCCCGCAGCGCCGCACCCACCCGGGTGGCGGCCTCGCGGTGCTCCGGCGCGTCGAGAACCGTTCGCAGCGCGGCGGCCAGCCCCTGCGGCGTGACGCGGGCGAACGGCACCCGCAGCCCGGCGCCGGCCGCCACCACCTGCGCCGCGACGAAGGGCTGGTCGTGCCGGATGGGCGCCGCCACCAGCGGCAGCCCGTGCGCCAGCGCCTCGCCGACGGTGTTCATCCCACCGTGGCACAGCACCGCGTCCAGTGCGCCGCGCGCCATCAGCTCCAGCACCGGCGCCCGCTCCACGGCCACCGCGTGGTGGGGCAGTTCGGGCAGCAGGGCGGCCGGGGCGGCGATCACCGGCTGGATGTCGTTCCCGCACAGCTCCAGGGCCCGGACGGCCCGGGCGTGGAAGTCCGCGCCGAGGTCGCCGGCCAGCGTTCCCATGGTGACCAGCACCCGCCGCCGGCCCGGCTCCAGCCGTCCCCAGGGGAAGTGCGGATCGGCCGGCCGCTCGGCGAGCACCGGCCCGACCAGCGCGTAGTGCGCCGGGAAGGCCGCCGGACCGGTCAGCGCGGGCCCGGTCGGTGCCAGCACCAGGGCGGGGGAGAAGCGCGGGTCGGTGTACTCCTCCTCGGGCAGCCCGGCCCGCCGCCAGAGCCCGGTGAGCAGTCCGGTCATCCAGGCCTCGACCCGCGGCAGCGCCCACAGCGGCCGCCCCAGCTCCATCGCGCCCGGCGCCACGCTGGCCCAGGGCAGGCCGTGCCGGTGTGCGACCAGCGCGCCCGCCGGCGTGTGCTGGTCGACCAGCAGCGCGTCCGGCCGGAACTCCCGCACCGCCGCGTCCAGCGGCTTCGCCGTGAAGCGCGCGTACGGGACGATGAAGCCCTCCCAGAGCGAGCGCAGGGCGGCCAGCCCGTGCCCGCCCTGCGCCCGGAAGGCCCGGGTGCCCGTCCCCAGGACGACCGCCCCGGGGCCGAGCAACGGCCGCAGTACCGACTCGGTGCCGGTCCACGCCACCTCGTGGCCGCGCGCGGCCAGCTCGCGGGCGATCCCCACGACCGGATTGACGTGGCCCGTCAACGGCGGCACCACCAGCAGAAATCGGCTCATCGGGCGGGCTCCTCGGCGGGCAGCAGGCGCTGCACATCGGCGACGGTCAGGGCTTCCAGCTCGGCCAGGTCCAGCCCGGCGCGCAGTGCGGCGAGGCCGGCCGGTGCCCCGAAGTGCCCGCACAGAAGGGCATCGAGCGCCGTGAGTTCGTACTCGTCCAGCATCAGATCGGCGTCCAGCCGGGCATCCGGGGTGACCAGCGCGGCCCACTCGGGCGGCGCGCCGGCGGCCTGGACCAGCAGGGCGGTCAGCTCCGGGCGCACCGGGGCAGCGGAATCGCGGGGTTCGGAAACGGTCATGGGGGCTCCACCTGCTCGACGGCACGGGGCGGATGAGTCTGCGAAGGGCCCGAGATCACTTGTGCGACCCGTCGGGCGTCGGAATACTAGCCCGCGTGACCGCACTGGAGGCAGTGGCCGTTCACCTCCCCCACCACACCGTGCCCATCGAGGCAGTGGGCGAGCGAATCGGCCTGACCCCACGTCAACTTCGACTCTTCCGCCGTTTCCACGGCCTGGACCAGCTGCGGCTGGACCCGGACGGGAAGCTGCCCGACCTGCTCGGCGCCGCCGTCGAGGCCTTACCGCAGCTGCGCGGACGCGAACGGCACGTCCGCTTCGTGATCCACGCGCGCAGCATGCCGGTGGCGGTGCCCTACCCGCTCAACCCGCTGCACGACCTGCTCGACCGCTACGGCCTCGCGCACGCCGCGGCCTTCACGGTGACCCACCACGCCTGTGCGGTGGGCCTGCTGGCCGTCGACCTGGCCGGCCGGCTGCTGTCGGGGATGGCCGACCCGGAGGCCCTGGCGCTGGTGCTGGCCGGGGAGAAGACCTTCACCAAGGACGCCCAGGTGGTGCCCGAGACCGGGATCTTCGCCGAGGGAGCGGCCGCGTGCCTGGTCCGGGCGACGGGCGAGCGCAACCGCGTGCTCTCCTACGCCGTCCGCCACCGGCCCGAGTTCGACGGCCGTCTCGCCGAGGACGCGGATCTGCTGGCCCGCTACCAGCGGGAGTACCCGGTGGTGATGATCGAGGCGATCGAGGCCGCCCTCGACCAGGCAGGTCTGGACCTCTCCGACCTCGCCCTGGTGCTTCCGCACAACGTCAACCAGGCCTCCTGGCGGATGATCTGCCGGCGGATCGGCTTCCCGGTGGAGAAGGTGGTGCTGGACAACGTGCGCTCGGTCGGGCACAGTTTCGCT
The DNA here is from genome assembly GCF_040655255.1 of Kitasatospora sp. NPDC050463. Classification (NCBI taxonomy): domain Bacteria; kingdom Bacillati; phylum Actinomycetota; class Actinomycetes; order Kitasatosporales; family Streptomycetaceae; genus Kitasatospora; species Kitasatospora sp. NPDC050463. The sequence goes on along the minus strand of NZ_JBFAJO010000008.1, from coordinate 28,975 downwards.
GCAGACAGCCTCATCAATCTCCACACCGCCACCACGCGGGGGCTGCTCCGCCGCGGCGATCGCTACCTGATCGCCGCCGCCGGTGTCGGAGCCACCTTCTCCGCCATGGCCGTCGAGCACTGACGCACCGTCGGCTCGGCGCGCACCGGCGACGCATCGGCAGGCCGAGGACGACCACGCCTCCGCCCGCCGCACCCATTCACCTCTCATGCACGACGGGACGGGACATCCATGTCAGAACCGGCGGTCCAGACCATTGACACCGAGCTGCGCGACCGGGTCCTGCGGAGCATCGGCGAGCTGCTGCCGCGCGTCCTCAAGCGCGACCTCCCCGAGATCCCCGAGAACGCCTGCCTCTTCGACGATCTCGGCCTCACCTCGGCCGGCACCATCGAGCTGATCCTGGAGGTGGAGGAGACGCTGGACATCCAGGTCGACGTCGAGCAGATCGGCGAGGACGACCTGCGCTCGGTGACCAGCCTGGCCGACTACGTCGCCGGGCACATCATCCCCGAGGACTGACCGGGTGGCCGCCGCTTCCGCGCCGCCCCCGCCCGCCCTGGGTGTCACCCGGATCCTCGCCCGGTCCTTCGACGGCAGGTCCGAGACCTCGCTCGACCCGGACCTCCGGGTGTTCGTCACGGACCTGGTCCGGCCGTACGGCCTGCCGGTGCGGGAGGACCTCCTGGCCGAGGGCGTCGGCCACTCCTATGCCGAGATGGCCGAGGGCCTGCTGGGTGAGGCGCTCGCCGACGGCGTGCCGGTGGACCTGCTGATCCTGGCGTTCGACTCGCCGGACGTGCGCCCGGGGGCGCCCAGCTCCCTGGCGCTCAGTCGGTCCTGTCCGGGCTCGCCGCTGGCCTTCGCCCTCTGTGACCAGGGGTCGGCGGTGGCCTTCAGTGCGCTGCGGGTGGCTGCCGAGTACCAGCGCACCGGCGCCTGTCGGCGCGCGGTGGTGGTACTGGCCGAGCAGACCGCGCTGCACTACCGGCCCGCGGTGCCGGTGCAGCTGCCCGAGCGGCACAGTGTCGTTGTCCTGGTCCTCGACGAGACCGCCGGGGCAGAATTGACGGTCAGTCAAATACCGTCGGTCGGAGGTGACATGGTGGCCGAGGTGGTGAGCGGGGCGACGCCGGCGCTGGGGGTGGGCGCCGCCGTGCTGGTGGACTCCGGCCTGGCGGTCGACGAGGGCTGTGGCGCGGCGCTCACCGCTCCGTCCGGCCGGCCGTTCACCGGCCTCTGGGCGGAGCTGGCCGAGCGGCTGCCCGAGTGGCAGGCGCGGCGGCGGCCGGTGCTGGCCGTCGGCCTCGATGCGAGGTTGGGGGTCCTGAGCACCCTGACCCTCCGGGGTGGACCGTGACCGCCGATCCGGCCGGCACCGCCGATCCGGCCGACGCCGCGGCGCCGGTCGACCCGGTCGACCTCTGGATCATCCCCACCGACCAGCCGGACGAGGTCGTCCGGGAGCTCCGCGACCTACTGGACCCTGCCGAACTCGCCCGCGCCACCGGCCGCCGCCCCGACCGCGACCCCGCGCTCGGCCGCCGCTTCACCGTGGTGCACGGCATCGTCCGACTGCTGGTGGCGCAGCGCCTCGGCCTGCACCCCGCCGAACTCGCCTGGCGGTACGGCCCGCACGGCAAGCCCGAACCGGCGATGGGGCGCGAGCGGATCGGTGTCAGCTATTCCGGCTCCGGCGCCCTCGCCGTCCTGGCCCTGACCGAGGGTCGGCCGGTCGGCGTCGACGTCGAGGAGATCCGCGACGCGCGGGTGGCCACCAGGGTCGCAGAGCGCTACTTCCCGGGCGCCGAGGCCGAGTTCCTCGCCGGGTCCGACTCGCCCGCCGTGCTCGCCGAGCGGTTCACCACCCTGTGGTGTCGCCGCGAGGCCTGCGTGAAGGCCTACGGCGGGCGGCTGGTGCAGGGTTTCGGGCTGCCGCTGGCGGGCCCGACGCCCCTGCGCCTGGCCCGGCCGGGTGCGCTCGGTGAGGCCCCCTGCGTGATCGACGACGCGCCGGTGCCCGGGCCGTTCCGTGCCGCCGTGGCGCTGCTCGGCGACCGGCCGTTCCGGCTCCGGAGGCACCGATGGAGCGCTCTGATGTGTTCCAACCTATCTTTCTCGCAATGAAACTGACGGGTCATCAGGCAGTCGAGGCTTCGGTTCCGCACCACTCCTTCGGGCCGCTGGTGGCGTCCCGACCCGCACTCCGCTGAAACCCCAGGCCGGCCGAAGGGCGCGTACGACGTGACAGAGACCAGCCGGCGGATCACCGTCCGGTATGCCGGCGCGAGCAGCGGCTTCGGGCCGCTGACCCTCGGCCAGGACAACATGATCCGCTGCATCCGGCGCGACAGGCCCGAGCAGATCAACAAGGAGTCCGTCTGGCCGGTCCCCGACGGGACGACCCTGCCGGTCGCGCTCCAAGCCCTGCGCCGACTCGTCGAGCGGCACGACTCGCTACGGACGGCCTTCCCGCCCGGCCCGGGTCCGGAGGCCTTCCCCGTACGCCAGCTGGTGGGCGGCGAGGGCGAGTTCACCGTCACCGTGCGCGCGGTGGACGGCCTGCCGACCGACGGTACCGGCGGGCCCGCCGGGCTCGACGCGCTCGCCGACGAGGTGGGCCGGGCCGATGCCGCCGTCCCGTTCGACCTGGCGGTCGGCCCCCGGCTCCGGTTCACCCTGCTCACCGACCACGACCGGGTGCTCCGGCTGGTCGTGGTCGTCTGCCACGCCGGCGCGGACGGCGCCGCGACGGCCCTGCTCATCCAGGACTGGCTCGACCTCGCCGCAGGCAAGGAGCTCCCGCCCGTCACCGCCCGGACCCCGCTGGAGGTGGCGGCGCTGGAGCAGAGCGACCAGGGCCGTCGCAAGGCCGCCGCCGCGCTCCAGCACTGGCGGAAGGTCCTGACCACCGCTCCGCAGGCCGTCTTCGCCGACTCCGGGATCACCGGCCCGCCGAACGGCGTCGCCGCCGTCGTGCTGCGTTCGCGGACGGCCGCCGCCGACCTGGCCGCCACCTCGCGGCGCACCGGCGCGAGCCCCTCCGTCGTCCTGCTCGCCGTCTACGCGGCCCTGGTGGCCCGTCGGGCGGGCCGGACCGGCCTCGTCCTGTCGGCGCTCTCCGCCAACCGGCAGCGCGCCGTGATGGCCGACCACATCGGCACCCTCGCCCAGGACGCCCTGCTCGCCCTGGACACCGACGCGGGCGACCTCGACGAGCTGATCGGCCGCGCCAAGGCGGCTTCGCTGGCCGGTTACTGGCACAGCACCCTCCAGGCGGGCAGGGTCTGGCAACTGATCGAGGACATCGCCCACCTGCGCGGTTCCCGCTTCGCCCGCCAGGTCGTGGTCAACGACCTCAGCCTGACCATCCCCGAGGCGATGTCCGACGCCCGGCCGGCTCCGACGAGCGACCCCGAACTGACCTGGCTGCCCGACCAGCCGGTCGCGGTCCGGGTGATGTTCAACATCCTGCGGACCTCGGGCAGTCTGGAGTTCGTGCTGGTCGCCTGCCCGCAGGTGCTCGACCGCGAGCAGACCGGCCGGTTCGCGCTCGCGGTGACCGCGGTTCTCGAAGCCGCCGCGCGCGGACCGGTCCCGCTCGCCGAACTCCCCGCGCTGACCGGCCTGGACGGCGCCGTCCGGGTCGGCGAGTGGCAGCGGATCGAGGGCTCCTGGGTCGACCTGGACGCCGTCCGGGCGCTGGTCGTGGAGGCTCTCGGCGCCGCCACCCGGGTCGAGTTCGACGACGGCCGCCTGGTCGCCCGGATCGCCACCGCCGACCCCGGGCTCACCCCGCTCGTCGCCCACCGCACGGTGATCGGGGCCCTGCCCGGCCGCGACACCGCGATGGCCCCGCACCACTACGTCGTCCACGCCGCCGCGGCCGACGTCGCCGGGCCGCCGCCCTGGGGCGAGCTGCCGGTAGTCGCCGAGGGCGCCGGCAGATCCCCGGAGGTCGCGGGCCGGCTCGCCCCGCCCGGCTGAGCGCCCGGGCGCCGTGCGGACCGGCCACGGCGGCGTGTTCCGTCCACCGGGAGCCCCCGGTGGGCGGAGCACGGCCGTGAGCGCCTCACCCGAACGGGGGTGGCGCGTCCACGGCCCGGTTCACTCCTGCGCGCCGTCCCAGGAGCAGACGGACGTCGCACCCGAGGTCAGCCCCCACGGGCTGGGCACCTCGCCCGGTTCCCCCGGGTCGGTCTGCAGCGGCAGGCGGTCGACCACCTCGACCAGCGCCGGCGGCAGTCGCGGTGCCAGCCCCCGGTGGCAGCGCGAGAGGATGTCCCGCCGTACGGCGTCCGGCAGCAGCGGCCGGGCCGGGTGCGGCGGCTGTCGGCCGGCCGGCAGCGGGCGCGGTTCCGGTGGGTCCACGGCGGTGGCGAGCTGGTCCGACCAGGCCCGCCAGTAGTCGGCGTCGTCCGTCTCGCCGAACCGAAGGTGGTACAGGTGCAGGCAGTACGCGGCCGTGCCACTGCCGGACCCGGCCGCGAAGCGCCACCAGTACTCGGCGCCCTCCTCGCGGCCGGTGGCGTAGAGCAGTGCGGCGAACACCTCGGCCCCCTCGGGCTGGATCCGCCGCGCGTTGACCAGCAGATCCAGGCCCCGGGACGCGTTCGGGGCGCCCAGCACCAGGGCGACCACCAGGCCCAGCTCGAAGGCGGCCTGCTCGTGCTCGGACGGCAGGTGCGCGGGGGCCGCCGTCAGCCTGGCCTGGCGCAGCGCGGCGATCCGTTCGGAGTGCGCCCGTTCGGGCCGGGGGACGTGCGGCGCGACCGTCGGACCGGTGGCGGGCGGGCCGGCGCCCGGGGGTCCGGCCGGTGCGGCGGGCGCCTCGGCCCGGTGCCGGGGGATCACTGCTCGCCTCCCCGGTCCGGCAGTTCGCGCACACCGAGCCGTTTGGCCAGCCGTTCCCGGGCGTGCCGGAGGTTGGAGTGAACGGTCGCGACGGGTCGGCCCAGGTAGGCGCCGATCACCTTGACGTGCAGGCCGAGCAGGTACCGCAGGACGACCACGTCCCGCTGACGGTCCGGGAGTTCGAGGATCGCCGCGTACAGCCGGACTCCGTCGGCCTCGCTGTGCAGCAGTCCGTTCGCGACGTCCTTGAACGCACCGATCACCGCCGCGAAGGTGACGGCCTCCACCTCGACCTGCTGCTCGCCGGCCACCCAGTCGGCGACGTGCCGGTTCGCCAGCCGCCACGCGTAGGCGGCCGGCTCCTCGAACCGCAGGACGTGGGCCCAGTACCGGGCGAGGTCCTCCTTCACCGCCTCGACGACCAGCGCCACGTCCGCGCGGTTGCCTATCCGGGTCAGTGCGAGGGCTCGCCAGGCCGGCTCGTGGGTCTCGCAGAACGCCGAGTAGGCCAGCTTCAGGCGGATGTTGGCGTTCTCGGGGCCGGTGTACCCGTCAGCGTGGACCTCGTCGTGGCCGGGGTCGGGACCGTCCCCACGGCCGCCGCCTCCGCGGGGGCCCGCCGGTGCGGGACCTCCCCGGTGCCCCAGCGTGCGGACACTCCTGTCCATCGCCATCGAACCTGCCTTCCGCGGCCGCCGACCGATCGCCGGCCGCCTGAGGGTGCGGACTCCGTGTCTGCCGCGCCCATTCCACCAGTTCCGTCACTCCGGGCCGCACTTCGAACACCGGCTGTCACCACCTCCGGTGTGCCGATCATCAGCGCCGCCGAACTCGACCGGACGGAGCGGTGATCGGCCGCCGGGTAGCGTGGGCGGCAATCGGTGAGTCCTGCGGCAGGGGAGAACGATGAGCCTTTACGACGGGGTCGACCTGCGACTGAACGTGCCGCACTCGGCGCGGATGTACGACTACTACCTCGGCGGGTTCACCAACTTCGCCGCCGATCGCGAGGCGGCCGGGCAGGCGCTCGCCGCCCTCCCCTGGCTACGCTCCGCCGCGCGTGCCAACCGTGCCTTCGTGCACCGCTCCACGCGGGCCCTCGCCGAGGCCGGTCTCGACCAGTTCCTCGACATCGGCACCGGCATCCCCACCTCGCCCAACCTGCACGAGATCGCCCAGGCGGTGAACCCACGGGCCCGGATCGTCTACGTCGACAACGACCCGATCGTGCTCTCGCACGCCCGGGCCCTGCTCACCGGGGCCCCCGGGGGCCGCACCGCCTACGTCGAGGCCGATCTCGCCGACCCGGCGGCCCTGCTCGCCGCGCCGAGTCTGCGCGGCACCCTCGACCTCTCCCGCCCGGTCGCCCTCTCCCTCAACGCCGTCCTGCACTTCATCCCCGACGGCGCCGGTGCACCCGACGGCGCCGGTACGCGCCGCGCCCACGCGATCGTCGAGCACCTGAAGGCCGCCCTCGCGCCCGGCAGCGCCCTGGTGATCTCCCATGTCACCGCCGACTTCGCGCCCGAGGAGATCGCCCGCGTGACCGGCATCTACCACTCCGCGGGCACGCCCCTCCAGGCCCGCACCCACCACGAGATCACCCGGTTCCTCGCCGGCTGGACGGTCCTCGCCCCCGGACTGGTCCCCGTCCCCCGGTGGCGCCCGGCCGGCTCCGACGACACCGTCGTGACCGACATCGAGGCGTCCGGCTACGCGGCCGTGGCCGTCAAGCCGTAGCGGCCCGCGGCAGGCACCCGCCCTTTCGCGGCCCCGCATGCCCCCCGGTGCGGACGGGCGCGCGTCGGCCCAGACTGGTCGTGGAGCCTGCCCCGAGGAGAGTCATGCTGCTCGGACTCACCACCGCCCTGGTCGCGACCGTCTGCTTCGGCTTCGGCTCGGTCTTCCAGGCGCGCGGCGCGCGAACGGCGCCGCGGGCGGACCGGGTGAGGGTCGGGCTGCTGACCGCCCTCGTCCGCTCCTGGCAGTTCCTGCTGGGCACGGCGCTGGACATCGGCGGTTTCGCGCTGAGCATCGTCGCGCTGCGCAGCCTGCCGCTCTTCCTGGTCCAGGCGGTCACCAACGCGGGCCTCGCGGTGACGGCGCTCGCCGCCGTCTGGCTGCTCGGCGCCCGGCTGCGGCGCGGCGACGTGGCCGGGATCGTCGCGGTGGTCGTCGGACTCACCCTGCTGGCCCTGGGTTCCGGGCACGAGGGCCGCGAGTACGCGCCGGCGGCCTTCCACTGGGCCCTGCTCGCCACCACGGTCGTGATGCTGGTGCTCACCCTGCTGCTGGCCCGCCGGGACGGCAACGCCGCGGCGGCCGGTCTCGGCCTGCTCGCCGGCATCGGCTTCGGGGTGACCAGCCTGGCCGTGCGGGTCCTCGACGTCGACGGGGTGGTCGGCGTCCTCACCGACCCGGCCGGGTACGGGTTGGCCCTCGGCGGCCTCGGCGGCTACCTGGCGTACGCACTCGCGCTGCAGCGCGGCACGGTGACGGCGGCGACGGCGGCCGGCACGGTGGCGGAGACCTTCGGCCCGGCGCTGGTCGGGGTGCTCGCCCTGGGTGACGCGGCGCGCCCGGGCTATGCCTGGTGCGCGCTGGTCGGCTTCGTGGTGGCGGTCGGCGGCACCTTCGTGCTCTCCCGGTTCGGCGAGGTGGAGGCCGAGGTGGGTCCGGCCGCGGCGGGGGCCGAGGGCCGCTCCGAAGAGGCGGCGATGCCACCCCGGTAGCCCGGACGGCGCCCCCGTGCGAAGGTGACTTGCCGGACAAAACGGACGGCCAGGTGTGCAGCGGACGGGAGCAGCCATGGTGGACGAAGGCCATCACCGGTCCCGGCGGCCCGACCGGCCCGACCGGCCCGGAAGCCCTGGGAGTCCCGCCGCCGGGCCGCCGGTGGCGCTGATCACCGGCGCCTCCTCCGGCATCGGCGCGGCCACCGCGCTCCGGCTGGCACCGGCCGGCTGGCAGCTGCTGCTCTCCGGCACCGACCGCACCCGGCTGGACGACATCGCCGCCCGCACCGGCGGCCGGGCCCTGCCCGAGGACCTCTCCAAACCGGACGGCCCGCAACGCCTCACCGAGGCGGCGCTGGCCGCCGCCGGCCGGGTCGACGTTCTGATCGCCAGCGCCGGTCTCGGCTGGCGCGGGCCCTTCGCCCGGACCCCCACCGACACCCTGGACCGGATGATCGAGGTCAACCTGGCCGCTCCACTGCGACTGGTCCGTCTGCTGCTCCCCGGCATGCTGGAGCGCCGGCGCGGCCGGATCGTGCTGCTCGGCTCGATGGCCGGGGAGGTCGGCGTGCGCGACGAGGCCGCCTACGCGGCCACCAAGGCCGCGCTGGCGATGTTCGCCGAGAGCCTCTGGTACGAGCTGCGCGGCACCGGCGTCGGCGTCCGGATCGTCCTGCCGGGCCCGGTGGACACCCCCTTCTTCGCCCGCCGCGGCACCCCCTACCAGCGTGAACGCCCCCGCCCGGTGAGCCCCGAACGGGTCGCCGACGCCGTGATCGGGACGATCACCACGTCCAGCGACCGCCCCTTCGTCCCGCGCTGGCTGGGCCTCGCCGCACGCGTCCACGGCGTCGCACCGGGGGTGTTCCGGCGCATGGCGTCCCGCTTCGGCTGACCGGGGCGGGCACCGATGGACCGGGCGCGAACGGCCCGCCGGGCGGTCCTCGCCGCGGCGGGCGCCGAGCTGCTCCACCTCGCCCCGGCCGCCGTCCGCCTGCCGCCCGTCCGCCGGACGCTCGCCCGCCGCACGGCCGGGTACGGCGCCACCCCCCGGCACGTCGCGCTGACCTTCGACGACGGCCCGGACCGGCGCAGCACCCCGTACGTCCTCGACGCCCTGGACGGACTCGGCGTCCGGGCCACCTTCTTCCTGCTCGGCACGATGCTGGAGCGGGCCCCGGAGCTCGGCCGCGAGCTGGTGGCCCGCGGTCACGAGGTGGCCGTGCACGGCTGGTACCACCGCCCCCAGTGGTACCCGGCCCCCGCCCGCGACCTGCGCGAGCTGCGCCGCGCCACGGAGGCGGTCACCGAGCTCTGCGCCGCCCGCCCGCTCTGGTACCGCCCGCCCTACGGCGTCCTGACGGCCGGCCCGGCGCTGGCCGCCCGCCGGCTCGGTCTGCGGAGCGTGCTCTGGACGGCCTGGGGCCGCGACTGGACCGAGCACGCCACCGCCGCCTCCGTCCACGCGACCGCCCGCCCCGGCCTCGTCGCCGGTGCCACCCTCCTGCTGCACGACTCGGACTGCACCTCCGCCCCCGACTCCTGGCGCGCCACCCTCGCCGCCCTCCCCCTCCTCGCCGCCCACTGCCGCGACCACGGCCTCACCCTCGGCCCCCTGCGCGACCACGGCGTACCGGGCGGGGCGGTGGAACGGCAGCCGGCGCGGTGACCGCCCCGCCGGGCGGCTACGCCAGGCCGACCCGGGCGAGAGCGGCCCCGAACCCCGTCCGCCAGCCCTCCGGGGAGGCGCCGGCGGACGGCGGCGGCGCCGGGCGGTCCAGCGCGGCGAGCGCGGTGCGGACCACGTCGGGCGGGCGGGCGGAGGTGACGTCGGCGTGGCCGAGCTCCAGCTCGTGCTGGAGGTTGTCCCGGCCATGACCCTGGACGACATCCAGCAGGAGCAGCCGGCGGCCGAGCGCCCGGGCCTCGCTGCAGGTGTCGCCGGAGCTGGTCACCACCAGGTCGGCGGCGGCCATCAGCGCGGGGATCCGCTCGGTGTAGCCGAACGGGTGCAGGCGTGGCCGGCGGCCGGCGGCGTGGCGCAGCCGGCGTTCCAGCTCGCCGTTGCGTCCGGCCACGGCGAGCACGTGCGGTCCGGCATCGGCCAGGTCGGCGGCGGTGCGGGCGAGCGGGCCCAGCCCCCAGGAGCCGGACATCAGCAGCACGCACCGCGCGCCCGGCGGCACCCCGAACTCGCCGCGGGCCGCCGCACGGGTCGGCGGGCGGTAGAACGGCGCCCGCAGCGGCGCCGGCAGCACGGCGATCCCGGCCTCGGGCCGGTAGCGCCGCACCGCGCAGGCCGCGACCTCGGAGGTGACCAGGAAGAGGTCGGTGCCCTCCTGCACCCAGAGCCGGTGCGGTGTGACGTCGGTACAGAGCACCAGGTGCCGGAACGCCGGCCCGCCGGCCCGCCGGGGCAGCCGGTTCACCGCCGAGGTCGCGGTGGCGAACACCGACACCACGAGCTCCGGCCGCTGCCGCGCGACCAGCTCACGCAGGGCCGGGACCAGCCGGGTCCGGGCCGCGGCGTCGGCGAGCAGGGCGAGACGGGCGCCGGGCCGCAGCGCCGCGAAGTGGAAGGCGTCGTAGACCCCGGGCAGGTCGAGCAGCCGGCGGAAGACCGCCTCGCCGGTCGCGCCCGCGCGCTGCCCGAGCAGCGCCATCGCGTCCACCGTGGCCGTGGTCCAGCCGCGCGCCCGCAGCGAGTCGGCGCAGGCCTGGGCCATCACGTCGTGGCCCTGCCCGAGCGAGCCGGAGACCAGCAGGGCGTGCGGCACCGGCGCGCCGCCTCAGGAGGCGCCGGCGGTGGGGCCGGCCTCGCCGCGGTACCAGTCCGCGTACCGCCGCAGGCCGTCCGCGAAGTTGGTCCGCGGCGACCAGCCGAGCAGCCGCTTCGCCTGGGCGGCCGAGATGCGGCGCGCGGCGTAGTCGGCGGTCCGGGCCTCGATGTGCGAGATGGTGACCGGGCCGAGCAACTCGTCGACGGTGTCGGCGATGTCCCGGACGGAGACGGCGGTGGATCCCTCCAGCGCGAAGGTCTGGTCCTCGGCGGCGGGGGAGAGGGCACGCACGTGCGCGTCCGCGAGGTCCTCGACGTAGACGAAGTTGCGGCTCTGCCGGCCGTCGCCCGCGATGGTGATCGGCCGTCCGGCCAGTGCGGCCTGCACGAACCGGGCGACCACCAGCTCGTCCCGCATCCGCGGCCCGTACGGGATGCCGTAGCGCAGGATGGTGAAGTGCTGCCCGTACAGCTCCCGGTAGCTGTGCACCAGCATCTCGGCGGCCAGCTTGGTGGCCACGTACAGGTGCCCGCTGTGCTCCAGCTCGATGGGCACGTGCTCGTCCAGCTCCTGCTCGCCGCTGTCCAGCTGGTCGTCGGTGAGGGCGGCGCCGTAGACCCAGACGGTGCTCGCCAGCACCGTGCGGCTGAGACCGCTGCGCCGCGCCGCCTCCAGGACGCTCTCGGTACCGTCGATGTTGATCCGCACGGCCCGGACCGGGTCGGCGGCGACGTGCTCGACATCCGCCATCGCGGCGAGGTGGAAGACCACTTCGCAGCCGTCCAGGGCGGCGGTGAGGGCGGGCAGGTCGAGGATGTCGATGCGGGCGTGCTCGGCGTCGGTGTTGAGGTACTTGTCGGTGGTGTCCACCGCGAGCACCTCGTGGCCGGCTGCGAGCAGCCGGTCCACGACGTGTGAGCCGATGAATCCGCATCCCCCGGTGACGGCTACGCGCACGTTCTCTCTCCTTGTCCGGCCTTCTCCCGCGCCGTCCGGGCCGGGCTGGCCGGGCGGACGGCGGGGACTCTCTGGGCGGTGCGGGTGGACGGGGCGGTGCGGGTCCGGTCCGGGGACGTTCCGGCGGCTCCGGTCGTCCCGGTCGGTCCGGTCGTCCCGGTGATGCCCGACGTCCTGGTCATCCCGTGAACCGGTGGTGGACGGCCGAGACCGCCTCGATCACCTGGTCGGTCTCGTCCTCGGTCATGTCGGAGTGCACGGGCAGGCAGATCTGCCGGGCGCAGAGGTCCTCGGCGACCGGCAGCGGCCCGCGCCGGTAGGGGGCCAGCACCGGCTGGAGGTGCAGCGGCAGGTCGTACACCTCGCCGGAGAGCCGCACCCCGAACTCCTCGGCAACCGCCCGCTTGAACGCCGCCCGGTCGACGCCGGCCGGGAGCAGCGCCACGTACTTGTAGTAGTTGCTGCGGCAGCCGACCGGCTCGACCGTCGGACGGAGGCCGTCCAGTCCGGCGAGCGCCGTGTCGTACCGCTGGGCCACCCGGCGCCTGGTCTCGACGAACTCCTTGAGCCGGCGCAGGTGCACCGCGCCGACGGCGGCGTTCAGCTCGCTCAGCCGCCAGGAGGCGCCGAACCGGACGTGGTGGTTGGTGGTGAACGACCCCTTGCCCTGGTCCCGGTGGATCCGCGCCTCGTCGCGCAGCTCGGGCGACTCGGTGAGGATCATGCCGCCCTCGCCACTGGTGGTGACCTTGGTCGGGTAGAACGAGAAGGCGCCGGCCAGGCCGAACGACCCGGCCGCGCGCCCGCCGTACCCGCTGCCGTGCGCGTGGGCGGCGTCCTCGACCAGCGGGATGCCCCGGCGGTCGCAGATCGCGCGCAGGTCGTCCACCTCGGGGGTGATCAGACCGCCGATGTGCACCAGCACCACGGCGGCGGTCTCCGGGGTGAGGGCCGCCTCCAGCGTCTCGGGGGAGAGCGCGAACGTCGCCGGGTCCACGTCGGCGATGACGGGGCGGCCACCGGCGTGCACGACGGCGGCGGCCGTCGCGTAGAAGGTGACCGCCGGGACGACGACGTCGCGGTCCCGGACGTCGACGGTGCGCAGGATGATCTCCAGTGCCGCCGTGCCACTGGCGACGGCGACGGCGTGCGAGGCGCCGTGCTCGGCCGCGAAGGCCTGCTCGAACCGCTCGGTCCACGGGCCGAGGGTGAGCGCGCCGGTGGCGAGGATCTCCGTCACCGCGTCCGCGACGGCCGCACGGTCGCTCTCGTCGAACACGATACGAGCGGCTGGAACGCCCATGGGGGCCACCTCCGGCAGCAGGATGGACAGGCCATCGAACGGATCGGTTCCGGCCGGACCGGAGAGAACGGTCGGGCCAGGCACATCACGCTACTTCGCCTGCCCGCTCCCGGCCCGTCGTCACCGCCCGCCCGGGTGACCGGCCGATCACCGGCCCGCCGGACCCGGCCGGCACCGCCGTCCGCCACCGGGCGGCCGGAAGGGCCGGGAGGCCCGACCGCTGCTCCCCACAGCGGACCGCGACTACGCCGTTCGGGTAGTGCGCTACTGCGTACGGACTACGTGAACGACCTGCTCAGCGATGACGACGCGCCGGCCTCCGTCGGCCGAGGATGGCCATGCTCCGGGCGACCCGGGCCGTGACGCGGCCCGGTGTCCGGGCCGCACCCGTGAACGTCATCCGAAGGAGGCTGCTCTTCCGTGGCCACATTCCTGTACCGCCTGGGCCGATGGGCCTTCCTCCGGCGCCGCCTGATGACCCTGTTCTGGGTCGCCCTACTGGCGACCGCCGGAGTTCTGGCCGCCAAGGCACCGGCGGCACCCGACGACGGCTTCGCGGTGCCGGGCACGGAAGCACAGCAGGCCTTCGACCTGATGGACGAGCGCTTCCCCGGCAGCACCGCCGACGGCACCTCGGCCCGCCTGGTCTTCGTCGCACCCTCCGGGCAGAAGATCACTGCCAGTGCCAACCAGCAGGCCGTGGAGCGGACGGTCGCCGAGATCGCCCACGGCGCGCAGGCCACCGGCGCGGTCAGGCCGTTCCAGGCGGGCGCCGTCTCCGAGGACGGTTCGACCGCCTACGCGACGGTCAGCTACGACACCAAGCCCGGCTCGCTGACCACGGCCGCCACGAACGCCCTCCAGCAGGCGGCGCAGCACGGGCGGGACGCCGGTCTCACGGTCGACGTCGGCGGCTCCGCACTGCTGGGCGGCGGGGAGGAGGGCGGTCCCGAGCGGCTGTCGGCGCTCACCGCCCGCGAGCGCGAGGTGATGGCGATGGCCGCCACCGGCCTGGCCAACGAGGAAATCGCCGAGCGGATGTACGTCAGCCGTTCACGGTCCGGATCCATGTCCACCGTGCGATGTCCAAGCTCCAGGCTCGCGACCGGGCCCAACTGGTGGCCATCGCCTACCAGTCCGGGCTGGCCCGGCCGCCCGCTCGCCCCGCTGAGTCCGCCTCGCTGGGCCGGCCCTGCCGAGTCCGCCCCGCCGGGCGTCCCGGCCGGGCAAGGCTCGCCCGTCCGACCGGGCACCGGCGGTGTCCCACCCTGGGCAGCGCCCGGGCACCACCGGGGCACCGCCCGGGCACCACCGGGTACCGACTGCGGCCCGGGCGGCCGTCGCAGGCTGACGGGGCGCCACCGAGGGTGCGCCCGCCGGACGTTGGCCCCTCGTCGGCGGTGGCTGTCCGGGCCCCGGCCACCGCGCTGTTCCGCCCGCACCGTTACCATGCGCTCCAAGGCCCGCCACCGCGGCGGCCGGAGCTGTTTCCCCAGGCGAACGGGGAGCGGGAGGGGCGAGGATGTCAGGCACGGGGTGGCCGTCAGGGAATCGGCAGGGCGAGCGCTGGCCGGGGGTGGACCTGCGGATGGACGTCCCGCACTCGGCCCGGGTGTACGACTACCTCATCGGCGGCAAGACCAACTTCGAGGCCGACCGGACCGCGGCCGATGCGTCCGTCAAGGCGTGGCCGGCCCTGCCGATCTCGATGCGCACCACCCGCACCTTCATGCAGCGCGTGGTCCGCCACCTCGCCGAGGAGCACAAGGTCCGCCAGTTCCTGGACATCGGCACCGGGATCCCGACCTCGCCCAACGTGCACGAGATCGCGCAGGGCATCGCACCGGAGGCACGCGTCGCCTACGTCGACAACGACCCGATCGTGCTGACCCATGCCCGCGCCCTGATGTCGAGCACCGAGGAGGGCCGGACCTCCTACATCGACGCCGACTTCCGCGACGTCGACTCGATCATGGGCGCCCCCCAGCTGCGCGAGGTGCTGGACCTGACGCAGCCGGTGGCGCTCTCCCTGATCGCGATCGTGCACTTCGTCCTCGACCAGGACGACCCGCAGGGCATCGTGCGCCGCTTCATGGACGAGCTGGCCCCGGGGAGCTTCCTGGCCCTGACCGTCTTCACGGGGGACACCGACCCGGTCGGCGTGGGCGGCGTCGGCCGCGAGTACAACGCGCGCGGCATCCCCCTGCAGATCCGGGACAAGGAGGAGGCGCTCGCCTTCTTCGACGGCTTCGACCTGCTCGACCCGGGGGTGACCCTGGTCCACCACTGGCGGCCGGACGCGGACGCGGCACCGGTGCGCGACCAGGACATCGCGATGTACGGCGGCGTGGCCGTCAAGCGCGGCTGAACCGCCCGCCACTGCCCCGTCAGGCGGCAGCGGCGATCAGCGGGGCCGACATTCGAACGGACCGGCGGCAGCCCCTGGCTCCACCGATCCGCCATCGACGAACGAGGCGCGCTCTTCGGGAGTGGCGGTGGCACACTTCGGACACACCACGGGTGACACCGTGGAGAGGCCGAGTGTGCGCACCGGGGACTCCTGACGGCGCACGC
Source organism: Kitasatospora sp. NPDC050463 (assembly GCF_040655255.1). NCBI lineage: Bacteria > Bacillati > Actinomycetota > Actinomycetes > Kitasatosporales > Streptomycetaceae > Kitasatospora > Kitasatospora sp. NPDC050463. The sequence continues at coordinate 13,772 of NZ_JBFAJO010000008.1, read as the reverse complement.
GCACCGTCGAGCGAAGGAGCGCCGTGGAGCGGATCGTGCCCGCCGGTGACTGGGTGGTCGGGATCGACGTCGGTGGCACCGGGATCAGGCTGGCCGTCGCCCCCGGCGGGTGGCCCGCCGATCTCTCCGGCGCGCGGCTCCGCGCGCTCGCGGAGCCGGCCCGGATCGCCGTGGGCGGGCACGACGCGCAGGCACTGCTGACGCGCCTGCTCCCGGCGCTGGACGCGCTCGCCGCCGGTCTGCCGCCCGGTGCGCGGATCGGGGCGGTGGCCGTCGGGGCCACCGGTATGGCGCTGCTCGGCCGTGGCCTCGCCGCCGGGCTCCCCGCCCCGCTGGCCCGGGCGACCGGCGCGGACCGGTTGGTGCTGGCCGGCGACGCCGTCACCGCCCACGTGGGTGCCCTGGGAAGGCGGCCGGGAGTGGCCGTGGCCGCCGGGACGGGCCTGGTCGCGATCGGCCTCCATCCGGCCACGGGCTGGCACCGGGCCGACGGGTGGGGCCAGTTGCTCGGCGACTGCGGAAGCGGCGGCTGGATCGGCCGGGCCGGCCTGGAGGCGGCCCTGCGGGCCTACGACGGCCGGACCGGCGGCTCGGCCGCGCTGCTGGCGTCGGCCGAGCACCGCTACGGCCCGGTGACCGGTCTGCCGGGCGCTCTTCAGCCGCGCCCCGACCGTGCCGCCCTGCTCGCCGCCTTCGCTCCCGACGTGGTCGACGCCGCGGACGGGGGGTGCCCGGTCGCGGGTGCGATCGTGCGGCGGGCGGGGGAGGAGATCGCCGACGCGGCGGCCGCCGCCGCGCGGTCCGCCGGCCTGTCGGCGCCGCAGGTGGCTCTGACAGGTGGCCTGTTCGCCCTGGCCCGTCTGCGCGAGGCGGCGCTGGCAGCCCTGGGCGACCGTCTCCCGGCGGCGCGTCCGCACCACCCCGACGGCCCGCCGTTGCTCGGCGCGCTGCGACTGGCGGCGAGCGTGACCGGTGCAGCGCTGCCCTGGCCGCTCGATCCGCCGCTGCTCGACGTGCACACCATGGTGGGCTGAGCGAGGGCCGGGGCGGGTTCGGGGCCGGCCTTCAGCCGGTCCGGACGGTGATCGCGCCGTTGGGCGCGGCCGGGTCGAGCCGGTGGCGGCCGTTGCCGGTCCTGGCCGACACCTGGTGGCTCGCGGCCGGGATGGTGAGGGTGCTGGCTCCGGTGGGCCCGGCAGGCAGGCACAGAGCGCGCCGACGCCGACCCCGGCGATCAGGAGAGCCCCGGGCGTGCGGTGCCGCTGGCGCGTCCCGCCCCCGGCGCCCGTTCGCTGCCGACTGCCGTTCGCGCAGCCGACCGGCCGACCGGCCGACCGTGGCCGGGTGGCGAGGGTGCGAACCCTGGGCTCGTCCCCTGTCCCGGCCGGGGGCCGGCCACCCGGGTGGACCTGGTGCGCAGTTCGCCCGCGCCGCCCCGGGACGTCGGTCGGACGTCGCGCCGAGGGCAGTCGGGCCTGCCCGATCGGGCAGCGTGCCCCCGGGCCTCCCGGTCTTCCCGAGGCGGCGGTTGACACCGGAAGTTGGTCTAGTCCACGGTAGGGAACGTCGGGTCGGGAGGTCGGGGGAGTCTTGGTGGGATTCCCCGCCGTGGGTGTCAACTCGCCTCTGATCAACGTGAGTTCTCGACTGTCCCGGTGCGTGGTCCACCGGCGGCGGGCCGTGCTCTCGTCGTGCCCGGGGCCGACCGGCCGGCTCGGGTGGTGCCGGCCGTGCCGGCGATCGCGTCGGAGGCCACGCGCCGTCGACACCGGCGGGCTCCCCCCGGTCGAGTGCCCTGGGGGCGTGGCCGACCGGCGCGGCCGCAGCAGATTCGACCCTTGGAGTGACCGGGACGGGATGCCGTTCGGCGACGCGCCGATGCGGGAGCCCCCGGGGCGCTCCACGGTCCGCCGACCTCGGGCGGGAGTGGATGGACGTCAGCTGCCAACACCCGTCAACCGCAAGACATCTGATGACCGAACGGAGAACTGGCATGCGCGGAACCTGTCTGGCTCTGCCCACCGACGGGGCCTGTGCCGGCACCATCGCGGACCTGGTCGGGAGCAGCGCCGTCGGCGGATCCGGCGGCACCGTCGGCGGATCCAGTGCCGCTGTCGGAGGGGTCGAGTAGATGACGGACGACATCGACATCAGCTTCCGCCTGCTGGCCGACGACGACTGGGACGCCGTCGTGGCACTGGAGTTCGACGCCTACGCGGCGGACGACCTCTCCGAGGGGCGGGAGGCGCTGCGGGCCCGGGGGCGTTCCTCGCCCGGTACCTGCTTCGTGCTGGAGCACGGGGGGAAGGTCCGCGGTTACCTGCTGAGCCTGCCCTACCCGCTCCACCGGTGCCCGGACCTGGGCCAGGTGGAGGAGGCCGACTTCGATTCGCGGAACCTGCACGTGCACGACTTCGTGATCGCCGAGGAGTTGCGCGGCAAGGACGTGGCGCTGCGGTTCATGCGCCACATCCGGGAGCAGGCGGAGCGGCAGGGCTTCGAGCGGATCTCCATGGTGGCCGTCCGGCGCAGCGACATCCTGCTCGCCCTGCTGGGCTACCGCACCCACCGTGAGGTCGCCGTCCCGGCGGGCTACGGCAAGCGCGCGGTGTACATGTCCATGGAGCTCCAGGGTCCACCGGCCGGGCAGACGGACTCCGCGGTCCGAACTCCCCGGTGACGGCACGCGTGGCGGATGCACGAAGGCGAGGTGGCGCCCGCTCCCGTCGCGCTCGTCCGCCCGGCCCCGCGCCGTTCCCGCGGCTCGGCCGAAGTGATCGCAACGCGGCCTATACTCGGTCTGCTTGACGGACGAACGGCACAACGGGGGGCGTTCATGGAGAGCTACACGGAGACTCCGCTGGGCCGGATCATCCTGATCCTGGCCGGCGTGACGCTGCTTCTGCGGGTGGTGTCACTCCCGCTCCTGACGCGCGCCCAGTTGGTCACCCGCTACCGCGCGGTCGGTCGCCTCGGGGGCCCGGCCGGGCGGCCGGCGGTGCCGGCGGGACTGACGGCGGCGGCGGTCGGCGAGCAGGTGCTCGTCCTGCTGGGCGCGGTCGGCCTGGTGCTCCTGCTGTGCTCGACGGTCGGCGGCAACGACTTCGCGTTCATGATGCCGTCGATCGTCTCGGAGAGCCCGCTGGCCATCGCCCCGTACTTCGGCGTCTACTTCTTCATCGAGCAGATGGTCTTCCTCGTTCCGGCGGTGGCCGCCCTGCTCTGCTGGGTGTTCCTCTGGATCCTGACGCAGCGCAACCTGCTGACCATCGACATGCCGCCGGGGGCCGGGACGGCCCCCGGCAGTACCGTCCGGCTGATCGGCGGGTTCGTCCTGCGCCTGGCGGCCGGTGCGCTGGTGCTGCCGATCGGAGTCGTCGAGGGTGCGCTGATGTTCCAGATCGTCGCGTTCGTGACCAGTCGGCGCCCGCGGGCCGTCGGTGCCGGCTCCACGGCTCACCTCGTGCCCGCTGCTCCGTCCGTCGGTCGGCCCGCGCCCTTCGTGCCGATGCCGGCCGCCCCGGCCGACGCGGTCCGGTCCATGCCGGCCCCGCCGGCGCCACACGTCCCGCCGGCCGTAACGGTCGGGCGCGTCGCACCCGCCGGCCACACCCCACCGGTCGGGCACGTCGCTCACCAGGAGCTGTACCCGTACGAGCCGCGGATGATCGGCGGTTACCAGCTGCTCGGCCGGATCGGGTCCGGTGGCATGGGGACGGTCTACCTGGCCCGCCGCGAGGGCTCGGCCACCCAGGTCGCACTGAAGACGATCAACCCGGAACTCCTCGGCGAAGCCGAGCTGTTGCGGCGCTTCGAGCGCGAGGCGGAGGTGCTGGCGATGGTGTCCGGCGCCTACACCGCCCGGGTGCTCGACGCCGGTGTCGACTCCGGGCGCCCCTACCTGGCCATGGAGTTGCTGGACGGCCGCCCGCTCGACGTCCACCTGCGCGAGCAGGGGCCGATCCGCTCGCCCGAGGCGCTGAGGGCGCTGGCGCTCGCGCTGGCCGTGGCCCTGCGCGGGGTGCACCGGCTGGGGCTGGTGCACCGGGACCTCAAGCCGGCCAACATCATGCTGACGACGGCCGGGCCGCGGCTGCTCGACTTCGGCATCGCGGCCATCGTCGACGGCACCCGGCTGACCCGCACCGGTGGTGGCCCGGGGACGTTGACCTACATGGCGCCCGAGCAGTTCGGCGAGGGGCCGGTCGGCCCGGCGGCGGACGTGTGGGCCTGGGCGTGCTGCGTGGTGTGCGCGGCGCACGGGGGGAGTCCGTTCGCGGCTGCCAGTACGGGGGCCGTGATCCGCCGGATCGTCGACACCGGCCCGGAGCCGACGGCCCTGGCGGCCCTCGCGGCGCTCGATCCGGCCCTCGCGGCCGTGGTCGGCCGCGCGCTGACCGCGGACCCGCAGGCCCGGCCCGGCGACGGGGGCGCGCTGCTGGAGCTGCTGACGACGCACGGCCCGGGCGGCACCGAGCCCGATGCGGGTGTGCTTCGCGACGAGATCACCCACGGCTGGCGCACCCTCGCCCTCCGCGCGGACCAGGACCCGGCTCAGCAATGATCCGGCGCCTGCCGTTCAGGCCCGCCGGAACGAGAGCCTGACGGCACCGGGCGCGGGACACCGCCGCCCGCTCGCCGCGCACCCGCTCACCCCTCCGGAAGGCAGGCCGGCCGGGCGCCGCCGTCCTCGCCGGGCGGCTCGGGCCGTCTCGGCGCAGGATGGAGATCCCGGGCGTCCGACGACGGAACCGGCGACAACGGGAGGCTGTGGTGATCGGAACGGCTGACATCAGGGAGTGGCGCGGCCACGCCGTGGTCGACGAGAAGGACCACCGGATCGGCACGCTGGAGTCGGTGTACGTGGAGACGGCCAGCGACCAGCCGTTCTTCGCCACCGTGACGGTCGGCCTGCCGGCCCGCCGACGGCTGGTGTTCGTCCCGCTCGACGGCGCCGTGGTCGGGCCCGGGTACGTGCGGGTCGCGTTCGCCAAGGGCGTGGTCAAGCAGGCGCCCTCGATCGGGACGGACGACGTCCTGCCCGCCGAGGACGAACCGGCGGTCTTCGCGCACTACCAGCTCGCCTACACCCCCGGCGCCGGCGGCGAGCGCCGACTGGCCAGACGCTGAAGATCCTGCCCGCCGCCGACCGGTCGGGTCCGTGGGACTGCCGTACCCCACGGGCCCCACGGGCCCCACGGGTACGCCTCGGCAGCTCGTCGTGACAGCGGAAGGCAGCCCTCGGGCGCAGGTGGACGAGGAAGTGGTCGGTGCCGTCCTGATCCTGCTCCGCCGGGCCCGGGGGCAGCCGGCGCTGTGATCGCGACGATCGAGGCGGGCCGGGACCGCAAGGACGTCGTTACCCGGATCGACCCGCGCCCGTCGTTCCGACGGCCCTCGTCCCGGTGCCGGCCCGGACCGGGCGCACACGGCGCGGCGCGCCGCCGCCCGCGCGGAGCGCCGGGGTGGGAGGCTCACCTGTCCCGCCGGGGCCGGCCGCCCCGCCGACCCCAGAACGCCGACCCCGGACCCCCGGACCCAAGACCCCCGGACCCCCGGACCCAAGACCCCCGGACCCCCGGACCCAAGACCCACAGACCACCGACCCGCCGAACCCCTTCAGGCTCTTCCTGACCCACCACCACGATCACCGGGCCACCACTCATGACCGTCTCCATCGCCCTGCTCACGCAGGATCTGCGCCTGCACGACAACCCCGTGCTCCACGCCGCCGCCGAAGCCGCCGACGAGGTCGTGCCGCTCTTCGTCCTCGACCCCGACGTCGCCGCCACCGGCTTCGCCGTACCCAACCGGACGGCCTTCCTCGCCGCCTGCCTCACCGACCTCGACGCCGGGCTCCGCCCCCTCGGCGGCCGGCTGGTGCTGCGCCGGGGCGCGGCCGCGGCCGAGACCGCCCGGCTGGCCGCCGAGGTGGACGCCGTCTCGGTGCACGTCGCCGCAGGCGTGAGCGCCTTCGCCCACCGCCGCGAGCAGGCCCTGCGCGAACTCCTCGGCCCCCGCCTGCACGTCCACGACGGCGTGCTGACCGTGGCCGTACCCGGCGCCGTCAGCCCGGCCGGCAAGGACCACTACGCCGTCTTCACACCGTACTTCCGCGCCTGGCAGCAGGTCCCGCGCCGGACGGTGCACCGCGCTCCCCGGGTGCTGCGCACGCCCGAGGGCGTCGCGAGCGAGCCCGTGCCCGCCGTCACGCCGGACTCACCGGGGCTGCCGCCGGGCGGTGAGCGCCCCGGCCGCAAGCTCTGGCAGGGCTACGTCCTGGAGCGCTACGAGGCACTGCACGACGACCTCGCCGCCGACGGTACGTCGCGACTCTCGCCCTACCTGCACTTCGGCTGCGTCTCCGCCACCGAACTGGTGGCGTCCGCCGAAGGGCGGGGCGGCAGCGGCGCGGAGGCGTTCGTCCGGCAGCTGGCCTGGCGGGACTTCCACCACCAGGTGCTCGCCGCCCGCCCGGACACGGCCCACGGCGACTACCGGTCCAAGGGGGACCGCTGGTTGCCCGACGACGCGGAGTCCGAGGCCTGGCGCCGGGGCCGTACCGGCTTTCCGCTGGTGGACGCGGGCATGCGCCAACTCGCCCACGAGGGCTGGATGCACAACCGGGCCCGACTGGTGACGGCCTCGTTCCTGACCAAGACCCTCTACAAGGACTGGCGCACGGGCGCTCGTCACTTCCTGCGCCTGCTGGTCGACGGTGACCTGGCGAACAACCAGCTCAACTGGCAATGGGTGGCCGGAACCGGCACCGACACCCGGCCCAACCGGGTGCTCAACCCGCTCGCCCAGGCGGACCGGCTCGATCCGGACGGCACCTATGTCCGGCGCTGGGTACCCGAGTTGGCGGGTCTGCCCGGCCGTTCCGTGCACCGTCCGTGGCGGCTGGAGCGGCCACCGGCCGGTTACCCGGCGCCGATCGTCGACCCCGACGCGATCTCCGTCCGGCTCCGCCGGGCCCGGGGCCTCGACTGACCTGCGGTCCCTGCCGATCCGTTCGTCAAGGTGCCGGTCGGCCGGCCGGCCGACGCTCGAAGCAGCGGTGGTGGGCGCCACCTCACGGCGCGGTCCGACTGGCCGTCAACTTCGTTCGCCCGTCGCTTTTCACCGGTCCGGACACGCATGGTCCCCGCGGTTGCGGGTAGCCGGGCGGGCACCACTGCCGCCAAGAGAGGGGGGACGTATGGTGCCCCAGATCGTCGAGGACGTCATCGAGGCCTGTCTCGTCGGCCCGGAGCCCCGGCCGGTCCTGATGGGCCTGCGCTACGACCCGGCCGACCCGTTCGCGCTGTCGCTCGGCTTCGGGGCCAACGCCTCGCTAGGACTGGAGAGTTCACTGTCCTGGACGGCGGCTCGCGAGCTGTTCGGCGGCGGGCTGCGCAAGCCGTCCGGTCTGGGGGATCTGCGTGTTCGGCCGTGGGCGCCCGGGGTGGTCGCCGTCGAGTTCCACGGGGACGAGGGTTGCGCGGTCCTGGTGCTGTCCTCCCGGGATCTCGTGCACTTCCTCCGCCGGACCTACGAGGTGGTCGCCCCGGGGACGGAGCACCACCTGCTCAGCTGGCCCGACACGGTGGCCGGGCTGGTGGACGAGGCCGGCTGAGCGCAGGCGAACGGGCGCGTGCCCCGGCCCCGCCGTCGCACCGGTCGCCGCCGGTCGCCCCCGAGTGCGTACCGGTGCGAACCCTCCACTGCGAGCACCACGACGAGCACCACGACGAGCACCACGACGACGGCCACGGCCCGGGCGGAGAGACCGCCCGGGCCGTGGCCGTCGTCCGCTGAGCCGTTCAGCGCCCGGGAGCGAGCCGGCGGGCGTCGATCTCGACCCAGACCGCCTTGCCCTGCTCATGGCGCTCGGCGCCCCAGCGATCGGCGGCCCGCTGGATGATGAACAGGCCGTGGCCGCCGGGCAGGCCGGGCCGGTGCGGCAGGCGGGGCTCGGGGAGCGCGGACTCGCCGTCGCTCACCTCGACCCGGAGCCGGTCCGCGGACGCGTCCAGGACGAGTTCGAGCGGGCCGCCCCCGTGCATCATGGCGTTGGCCACCAGCTCCGCGACGAGCAGCACGACGTCGTCGGCCACGTCCGGGTCCGCGCCGCTCTCCGGGGTCAGCCACGCCCAGTCGGCGAGCGCCTGCTGGGTGAAGCCTCGGGAGCGGGCCACGGGCTTGGGCAGGCCGGCCAGCCGCAGCCGCCGGCGTTGGCCGGCCTCCGGCAGCGCGGCGCCGGACCGGTTGTCGTCCAGGGTGCCCCGGCCCCTCGTCATATGCGGTTCACCCCTTCGTGCGGTTGCTGTGGCACATCGTCCGATCGGATTCCCAGGCAGCGCCGGGTTATTCCTGTGACCGCCGTCCGACTGCCGGCCCGTGGTCGGAGGCGGGCAGAGCGAGCCGGTGCGCACGGTCGAGCTCAACGGACGAGTGCCTCGCCGACCGAGTCGTGGATGGAGAACACGGCGCCGGCTCCGGTCAGCTCCAGCACACGGGCGACCGGCGCGGCGACCGCCGCGAGGCGGAACTCGACGCCCGCGGCCGAGGCGGCCAGGCGGGTCTTCAGCAACAGGTTCAGGCCCGAGGAGTCGCAGAACCCGACCCCCTCCAGGTCGAGCACGACCAGCGGTGTGCGCTGGTCGACCAGGGAGGTCAGCGCCTTCTCAGCGGGGGAGAGGCTGTCGATGTCGAGATCACCCGCCACCGCGCAGACCGCTGCGTCGGCGTCGGTCCGCCGTATGTCCACGGTCAGCGCGTGCGGCATGGTGCTCGCGGCCGCCGCGATCCGGTACTGCTCGTCCTCGACTGGCATCGTGGTTGTCTTTCCCCTCCAGAGAGTGCCCTTCGACCATACGCGGGGGAAAGCCCGCGGCCAAGGCGCACGCCCTGCGGGAGGGCTGACGCCCCGGCCGCCGGGGGCGCTCGGATCAGTCCTGGTCCAGGCCGGCGCGGAGCCGGCCGAGGATCCGGCCGAGCAGCCGGGAGACGTGCATCTGGGAGACGCCCAGCCGTGCGCCGATCTCGGACTGCGTGAGCTCGTCGGTGAACCGCATCGAGAGGATGAGTCGGTCGCGCTCGGGGAGGGCGGCGATCAGGGGCTTCAGGGAGACGAGGTTCTCGACCTTCTCCAGCCGGCCGTCCTCCCGCCCGAGCCGGTCGACCAGGGCGCCCCTGGAATCGTCCTCGTTGGAGTCGGCGCCCAGGTCGAGCGAGCCCACGGTGTGGCCGTTGGCGGCGGCGAGCCCCTCGGTCACCTCCTCCGGGGTGAGCGACAGGTGCGCGGCCAGCTCGGCGACGGTCGGGGCCCGGTCGAGCCGCTGGGTGAGCTGCTCCTGGGCCCTGGCCAGGGTCAGCCGCAGTTCCTGGAGCCGGCGCGGCACGTGGACGGCCCAGGTGGTGTCGCGGAAGTGGCGGCGGATCTCCCCGAGTACGGTCGGCACCGCGAAGGTGGTGAACTCCACGCCGTGCCGCGAGTCGAAGCGGTCGATCGCCTTGATCAGGCCGACGACGCCCGCCTGGACGAGGTCCTCCTGCGGTTCGCGGCTGGAGTTGAAGCGCCGCGCGGCGTAGCGGACGAGGGAGATGTTCAGCTCGATCAGGGTGGCCCGCACGTAGGAGTACTCCCGGGTGCCCTCCTCCAGCTCGTCGAGGCGGGCCAGCAGGGTCCGGGTCAGTTCGCGCGCGTCGGCCGGAGGGACCTCGCTGGGCTCGGCGATCTCGGGGATGGCGGTGCTCTCGGTGATCTCAGCGGTCTCGGACGGACCGGGGAGACCGGACGTTCCGGGGGCCGCGGGTGCGGCTCCCGTCGGTACGGCGCTCGGTCGGGCCTGGCCCTGGACGGAGGGGTACGCGGGGGCGAGGAGAGCATCACTGGACGGAGCCATGTCGGTCCTTTCATCGGTTCCGCGACGGTCCGTCCCCCCGTACCCGGGATCGCCGGACCGATGCCCCTCCGGGGTGTGGTGATTGTGCGAAGAATGGGTGACGACTCCTGTGCGGCCAGGTCCCGCACGGCCGAGTCCTGTGCGGCCGGCCCTATCCGGTCGGGTCCGGGGTGTGCGATTCGTCCCGTTCCGCGGCGGGGGCGACCGGCACCCGGGGCAGGGCGTGGGGGTGGGCCTCGCACAGGTAGCCGACGAGGTGCTCGCGGACCTGGCAGCGCAGCTCGAACGCGGCGTCGGCGTCGGGCGCGGTCATCAGGGCCCGCACCACGATGGTGGTCGGCGTGGTGTCGACCACCTGGAGGGCGCTGCCCTCGCCGTCCCACAGTGAACTCTTGGCCAGGAACGCCTCGAACTCCGCCCGCAGTTCGGGCATCGGTGTGCGGTGGTCCAGGTGGAACAGCGCCGTCCCGGTGATCTTGCTGGTGCGGCGCGACCAGTTCTCGAACGGGCGGCCCGCGAAGTAGGACATTGGCATGACCAGCCGCCGCTGGTCCCAGGTCGCGATCACCACCGAGGTGAGCGTGATCTCCTCGACCGTCCCCCACTCGCCGGCGACCACCACGACGTCGCCGATCCGGATCAGGTCGCCGAAGGCCATCTGGATGCCCGCGAACAGGTTGGCGAGCGTGCTCTGCGCCGCGATCCCGGCCACCACACCGACCAGTCCGGCGGACGCGAGCAGACTGGTCCCCAGCCCCCGGACGGCGGGGAACGTCATCAGCATCGCTCCCAGCGCGACCACGGCGACGGCGGCCTGACAGATCCGGCCGAGCAGGCCGGCCTGGGTCCGGGCCCGCCCGGCCCAGGCGGGGTCGCGGCGCCGGCCGGCGAGCTGCATCGCGCCGCTCGTCAGCAGGGCGATCAGCCGTGCGGCCAGCCAGGCGCAGGCGGCGATGGTCGCGAGCACCAGCAGGTGCCGGACGGCGCCGTGCACGGCCGGGGCGGCGCGGGCCCACGGCTCCCCGGCGAGCATCAGCCCGCAGGCGGTGGCCGCCAGCAGCGGTGGGCGGCAGCCGCGCAGCAGGGACGGTGTGGCGCCGGTGCGCCCGCGCGTGGCGAGGAACCGTGCGGCGGCTTCCGAGAGCAGGTTCAGGGCGAACGCGGCGACGGCGGCCGACGCGGCGACGACGATCAGGCGGACGAGGCTCCACCCCACGGTGTGGATCCCTTCTTCGGACGGTCCCCGCGGGAGCGGTCCGCGGGGGCGGGGCTCCGTCTGCCCGCTGGCCCGCCGTCCACACCCGCCCGGCGCCCGGGGCGGGGCCGGCCGGGTGGTGTCCTGACGGATCGTCCGGATCGGGGCATACCCGGGCGCGGCCGGGGCAGGCGCCCCGGCGACCGGCCGCCGGCCCGGCGGTCGGGAGCTCGGCGGAGAAGGGAAACGTGATGACACTGATCGAGGAGTCGGTCCAGGTCGATGTGCCGCTCGCGGTGGCGTACGAACAGTGGCGGAAGGTCGAGGACTTCCCGCTCTTCATGCGTGGCGTGGTCAGCATCGAGCGCGCCGGGGAGCTCACCCACTGGGTGGTCGGCGTGGCCGGTGCGTACCGCGAGTTCGACGCCAGGACGACCGAGGTGGTGCCGGACGAGCGGGTGGCCTGGGCCGCGGTGGCCGGCGAGGTCCGGCAGGCGGGCGTGGTGACCTTCCACCGCGTCGGTGAGGACACCACGCGGATCATGCTCCAGCTGGACGTCGAACCGCAGGGCCTGCTGGAGCGGATCGGGGAGGCGCTCGGCTTCGTCGACCGTCAGGTCATCGACGACCTGCACGACTTCAAGGAGTTCGTCGAAGCGACTCACGGCGGCCCCCCGGGTGCGCCCCGCGCGGCCTGACCACCGCTCGCCCGCCCGTCCGCGCGCCCGCAGGCCCACCGGCCCGCCGGCCAGCCGTCCGGCCCGCCCGCCGGGTCGAAGCCGGGCCGGAGTTCCCGCAGCGCCCGACAGCGCGTCATGCGTCGTTCACGTCACGGTCGCCGACCTTGGGATGAATGGGGGCCGCCGACAGTTGTACAGCCAACTGTCGGTCTCCCTCATCCCAACCTCCGTGACCAGCCGCGGACGGGCCCGGCCGTCCCCCCGGCGGACCGGCCTCCCGAGCGCGGCGGACAGGACCACCGTGGCCGCAGGCAGCGCCCTGACGCTCAGCTCATCCGCCGACCCGTTCGAAGGCGACCGGCTCACCTTCCACTGGAGCACCGACGCTCCGGACGCCAAGAACTGGGTCGGCGTCTACGACGGCAGCCGGAAGCCAGGCACCGGCAGCTCGCTGGTCTGGAAGTACACCCCGGCCGCCGCCGGTGACGTGCAGCTCGACACCTCGGCGCTCACCGGCGGGCCGTACACCGCCTACCTGCTCGCCAAGGACGGCTACGGCGTCCTGGCGCAGTCCGCGCCCTTCACCTTCCGGCCCAAGCCCGCCGTGGCCCGCCCGCACAGCGCCGTCGACGCGCTGACCACCACGGCCGTGGCGCCCGGCGGCGCCGTCTCCGTCAAGCTCGGCGGTCTCTGGCACCGGCCGGCCGGCAATCCGGCGGGCACCGCCGCCTTCCGCAAGGTCAGCGGCCCCGCCTGGGCCTCCGTCGGCTCCGACGGCACGCTCACCGGTACCGCGCCCGCCACCGCGCCGAAGAACCCGGAGGTGGTCGTCGTCGGCGTCAAGGACAGCGCGGGCGCCACCGACACCGTCACCGTGCAGATACCGGTGGCCGACCCGGCCGGCCCGCTCCGGCTGAAGGTGGCGAGCTGGAACCTCGCCGAGGCGGGTGCCGCGTTCACCGACGCCCTGGAGAAGCAGCTGCGCGTGGTGCTGACCCAGGGCCTGGACGTGCTGGCCCTCCAGGAGACCGTCGGCACGGCCGCCCAGAGCCTGGCCACCGCGCTGGGCTGGTACGCCTACCAGAGCGCGGGCAGCGTCGGCATCCTCAGCCGGTACCCGCTCACCGCCGTCACCCCGGTCACGGCCGCGCTGCCCGCCGCCGGGGCCACCCTCCAGCTCCCCGGAGGCCGGAGCGTCCGGTTCTGGGCCGCGCATCTGGACGAGGCGAACTACGGCCCGTACGCCGCCCAGGACGGCCAGAGCGCCGCGCAGATCACGGCCACCGAGAACGCCTCCGTCCGACTCCAGCAGGCCAAGGCCCTCGCCACCGCCGTCCAGGCGGACGCCGCCGGGCACGCCGCGGTCGTCCTCGCCGGGGCGCTCGCCTCGCCGTCCCACCTGGACTGGACGGCGGCCACCGCCGGCCTGCACAGCGGTGTCGGCCCGCTCGACTGGCCGGTCACGGTGGCCCTCCGGGGCGCCGGACTGACCGACAGCTTCCGTGAGGAGAACCGGAACCCGGTCAAGGCACCCGGGACCACCTGGTCGCCGGTCCGCAAGCAGCGCGGCAGCAAGCCCGAGCCGCAGGACCGGATCGACTACGTGCTGTACGCGGGCCCGCTGAAGCTGGTCGAGGCCCACACCCTGGTGGCCGACTGGCCCGCCACCGGGGCCGACCCGGCCGCCGTCGCCGCCAACCAGTGGCCCTCCGACAGCGCCGCCGCGGTCGCCACCTTCCAGCTCTGACGGCCTCGCGCCCCACTCCGCTCCCTCCCACCGCCCCGAGAGGCCAGTTCGCCATGTCCGATCTCTCCCGTCGTTCCTTCGTCGGCGCCACCGCGGCCGTCGGCGCCGCCGCCGTGGTCGGCCTGCCGGCCGCGTCCGCGAGCGCCGCTCCCGCCGCCGACCGGCCCACCGGCAGCATCGCCGACGTCAAGCACGTCGTGGTGCTGATGCAGGAGAACCGCAGCTTCGACCACTACTTCGGCGCCCTGAACGGCGTCCGC